>CAZBLA010000007.1:6047-18317 GCA_964492665.1 Microcaldota archaeon | reverse complement strand
TGATTGCATAAATGCAGAGGAAGCCTACACCTTTAGGTGTAGGAGGATGTCACGTATAAATCTAGTAATACCTCATCCTGTTCAACATTTGGAGGTAATTTGATAGGAGTAGGAGTGCAAAATTATTCTGGATACCGTACTTACGTTCCTTCTTCTGCAGAGGGAACAGATTCTACATCTTACACATTTTATGTCGACCATACTTCTAACTTAATTTTAATATTATTTGCATGCGCTGATGGTTTTTGCAGTTTTTCAAATTCATCATACCAACAAATAGAAAGTTGTATTGTATCCCAAAATGAAATGGTAGCTATAAATTTTAGTACATATGCGATAATATGTAAAAATTTACCCTCGGGAAACTACAATATAAACATACATCATAAACCATCTGTAAAAGTGGTTTCTTCCACAACAGTATATCATTGAACTTCCAAAATCAATAGCAGAAATCTCTCATCTAAAGAATGGGAGATGAATCGAATCGCATCAAACGAGTGTTCAAGGATTGAAACATAGGAAACAAATTCATATATCATTCATGTGGACATGTTGACCATGCAGACGTAAATGCATCATTCAGTATTTCAATACTTTTAAAACAAGATCTATCGGATGCAAACAGAGATGTATTCAATGGGAGCACCGATACCACACAAAAAAAAGCAACTGTAAGGATGAACCTTAAACCTTCAAACCAAGTGGTTAAATCCTATCTTTTAGATAGGAGAGGAATGTCAAATCCAACTAACTGTATATCGACTTGTATTCTGTTTCTGTATCATCTATTATATGTATGCATTCTCCTTCACATTGTATTAAACATGCCTGGCATAATATACATGCTTCTCCATTGACTCCGACAGATATCCCACCGCTTGTTTCATCATTCTTCTCCGCAAAATGGTTATGTCCATCTTGAACATCCTTCCATTTTGCCACCATATCGGAATCGGGATTATTCTTCCATTCCATTTCTACTGGAGCCCCATCAACATTTATATTTGCAACATCCTCTCTGTCTCTAAGTTCGAATACTGCCACTGGACAAACATCCTTGCAATGCTGACATCCTGTACATAATGGTTTATTTATATATACTTTCATTAAATCACATCTTTAACAATAAACATCAAATTCCAAAATATATAAAAACTATTATTATTGCATTTACCTCTCTTACATCTATATCTACAATTCTTTTATACTAGAGAGATTTTTCATCTCGCTTATATTTTTTAATGCATCTATAACTGCCATAACTGTATTATACCGAGTGCTTGTTTGTCCTCTGGAAAAACTCCAGATATCTTTGACTCCAGCCAATTGCAGAGTCAATCTTGTGGATTTTCCTGCAACTATCCCAAGACCTTTCGGACCTGGTTTCAAAATCACTTCTACACTTCCACATTTTCCTTTGATCCTGAAAGGAAGACTATGCTTCTGGCCACATGCGCATTGCCATGATCCGCATCCCATTATGACTGGCATAATATGTGATTTAGCATTTCTTATTGCATCATCTATACATGCCTTTATCTCTATATCTTTTGATGATCCCACTCCAACATGGCCATTCATGTCTCCAACTATGGCGGTAACCCTAAACTTCATCTTTCTATTGTTCTTTGTCATCCTCTGCACTCTCTTAACTTCTATAATTTCACTTTTTATATCAGGTATGAGTGCATCTATTATCTCTACTTCCTGTATCTTTTTAGCCATAGAATATATTTGTTCTATAGATGTAATCCTATGCTCTTTTACAGCCCTACCAAGCTCAGTGACAGGATTCCATTCCTCTATATTAAATGATGGTTTTTCATTATACGCCAAAAAAATCACTCTTTGATTATTTTATTTTTTATCTCTAAAAACTTATCGCATATCTCTTTCGGATCAAATTTCATATCTTTATATCTGGAAAACTGATTTTTATAAAGTGTATTATCCTTATTTACTGTTTCTGCAAATCCAGATATATGTTTTCCTGATAATCTATCCTCATCAAATTCTATATTGGCTTTAACCTTAAGTCCAAAATCTATACAACCTTTAGCAGCAGCGAATATTACACTGTTTTTTATCGGTTTATAAAGTCCAGTATCAACTACTAACTCTCTGTTTTTATCATTGAATTTCTTGGATAATAATAAACCAGTAAGGTATGCGGTGGGTATATTACGTCTAGGGCTCCATCCGAATTTCAACAATTCATCGGATCTTGCACTTTTAACTATCACATCTCCATCTTTTTTATACTCTGTTATCTGCATTATTATGCCACGATTCGTTTTTCTGACAACGATTCGTAAAAACCCTCCTTTCAACAATGACACTCTTCTTTTATAATCTGTTAATGCTGCTCTCCTCCTTCTTCTGAAAATTCTCATTGCTATCACAAATGTTTTAATTTATCATATTTTTCATCAATTATATCTACTCCTGTATGGATTATATAATTAATTAATTGTGCTTTTGTAGAAAAAGTTCCTCCTTTAACTAACTTATAATATTTCTTGAATTGTATGTTGTTTATAGTAGTATCACTTTTAAGTGATTTTATAATCCTTCTCTGTGCTCTTATATGTTTTGGATATGTCCTTCCTGTCCTTGCTTTTAATGTACCTTTCTTCTTTCCTGGACCTCTACGTGCTCCCTTCTGACGTTTCTTATGTAATTCCTTTCCATGCAGACTAAGATTCTTCTTCTCTTTTATGACATATACACTACCATTCTTTATAAGTGCTCTAACATCATCCCCTGTTATTGCTTTAGATGCTTCAGTATAAGCCATCTTTTTTATTTTTACTGCATTTACTCCCCGTCTTAATATCTTAGCTGTTAATCTTTTTGTGAGTTGTATACTCATTTTATGCACCATTCCTTACTCTTATACCATTCTTTTCCGCAATCTCATTTATTAAAATACGTTTCCTTTTTCCTACACTCTTTGATATCACAACATCAAACTTTTCCATATTTGGATTTTCAAGAATGTTTGTAATATCATCAATATTCTGCACAATAATTGCATAATTATTATTAGATAATCTATGTCTTATAGATTCTGAATTCCTATATCCAATTGTCGGAACCGCACCCATGAATGCCTTTTTCCTACGTTTCTTATTGTCTATTCCTCTTTGATGTCTCCATCGATCTTTTAACCTTTTCCTATTCTTTGCACCATAATTAGGTATATTGAATTTTGGATGGGATTTCTTTTTAATAACCATAACATCAACTCAAAGAGTAGTATATACCATCTTGAAATACACGCTCATCTTTTTCTTTGACTTTTGTAGTTTTCTTTATATTTGCTGCAGTCTGAGAAACATCCTCATATCTTGTTCCATATATCCTTATCTCTTTATCTTTTATCTCTATTTTTGTATCTCCAATTATTTTTGCTGTTCTTGGAAATTCTTCTCCAAGCATATTCTTTATATTAAATCTGGCTCCTTTCACTTCCATAGTCATAGGGAAATGCGAATATACTACCTCCATTCTTATCTCAAAATATTCCAAAACTCCTCTTATATCACTTCTGATCTCTTTTGAGAATGCTATAGCTACCATATTGGATTTTTTAGACACTTTTTTTTCGGAGTTCGGATTTATCTCTATTTTTCCATCACCGATCTTGATATGTAAAAATTTATCATTGAATTTTCTGGAGTTGGATCCAAGCGCGCCACTAATTTTAACTTTATCGGAATCCATATCTACGGTAACTCCATCTAAAATATCTATTTCTACCATAAAAACACTGTTTTTTCTTAATATACATACGCAAGCAAACGTCCACCTATCCTCTTCTTACGGGCCTGACGATTCGTGATTATCCCTTCTGATGTTGATATTATCAAAATTCCGAAGTCTCTGCTTGGAATGAACCTCTGTTCGTACTGCATTATTTCCAAATTAGTTGTCGCATGTCTCGGTTTTATTGCTCCTATATTATTTATCCTTTTTGATAATTTTATTTTTAACATTTTAGCATATCTTTGATTAAATTCTTCATATCCATCTATATATCCATTTTCCATCATAACATCCAAAACCCTTTTTAAGAGTTTCGTAGAATACACAATACATCCTTCTCTACCTACATACTCATTTGTTTTTATTGTATTTATCGCATCTGCAAATCTATCAACCATGCATATTACCCATATTTTTTAAAATTTATCTTCGGTGCGATCTCTCTGAAACATCTTCTGCATACATGAAGATTATGTGATCTTATAAGACCTCGTCTTGCACCACATATCCTGCAAATTCTTTTTCCTCTTCCTTTAAATTTATATTCGTAAGGTATCATTATTCTGCACCTATTATTTCAACTCCTTGACTTTCTTTTAAATATTTTATCATATCATCTCTACTTATCAACATATGACTCTTTTTAACTTTAGCCCGGGCTCGTTTTTTAGTTTGAGTACGCATCCCCTTTCTTTTGAATGAAATGTTCACATTCATTCCTATAATTCCCACTATGGGATCATATTTAAGGTTTGGAATATCTATATATTCTCTTATTCCAAAATTTATAGTATTACCCGAAATGGATTTATTACTTACTCTATTATCTACTGTCTTGAACAATCTTTCTGCTAATGGTTCTGCCATCTTACCTCTAATTGTAACAAATGCTCCTATATGTGTGCCTTTTGTTATTTTGAATGCCGGAATCCTCCTTCTAGAAATGGTGTCTGCTGGTTTTTTACCTGTCAAAACCGTAAGAAGTTTTTTAGCATTTGATTGTGCATTGGTATCATTGCCAGTTCCTATATTTATAACAATCTTCTCTAATCTTATATCTCTCATTACATTCATCAAAATCAGCCAATAACAATTATATTTTTTGCAATAGTCTCAAATTTTTCATTCTTTTCCGTTTCGATTCCTATTGAAATACCCGCTTTTCTTGTTCCTTCTTTAATGAATGCTATCCTACCTGATTTACCAACATGAACTCCAGTTATAACAAAACAATTTTTTCCTTCCTGCAATTTTATTACATTCTTTATTCTATTATCTTCTGTGGTTATGGAATCATTTATCTTTATTGAATTGTTACCTTCTATAATCCTATTGTTATGCAACCTAAGCATTATCTTCCCTTTCTTTTCTTTATATTTACCAACAACTTTTGACACTTTTGGATATTCCTCTTTATATTCCATCGGTTTTATTTTTCCTTTCTTATCCGTGCTTATTATATAAGATTCCAATCCCTCAAATTTTACTATGTCATTAAATCCTATCGCATAATGCGGATCTTTTATAACTTTTTTATCAATAGACATCTTACCACTCTTTATTATTTTGTCAGATTCATATGTCGTTTTCGCATGTCCAAGAATCTTTATTAATAAATTAGCAGCAATTGATTTTTGGAGGGAGTGCCTACCTGGTGTTGGTTTTGCAACATACACATATCTTTTTCTTTCTATCCCAAAATATTTCGGAGCAGCGAGACTTTTTATGTGTCTATGATTACCTTTCTTTCCCATTATTATCACTTAATTTTTGAAACAAGTTTTTCATTTCTTTTTTTATCTGAAAGATTCAGATCAATTATATATATATTGCTTGGTCTTATCGGAATCTGGGATTCACGACCTCTCGCGTTTTTTCTCTTCAAATTCTCTAAATATACAAATCCCTTTTTCAGATTCACCCGAGCTATCTTGCCTGTTATCCCTTTTTTTGATCCTTTGATTACTTTTACTGTATCGCCCTTTGATATCTGCACACTTCTCTTATTCACATTTAGCTTTGTCCTAGCGTCTTTTGTCATGTGGACTTTAACAAAATGTTGTTTTATATGCAATGGTGCAGTATACCTAAATTTCCGTTGCGATCTTGGTTGTGCTGATTTTATCATTATACCACTTTTGATGCTACTCCTGCCAATTTTATATTTCTTTCAATTACCTCTCGGGCCATCACTCCTTTTACATCTGTACCTACTGCAAGATTATTATCAGTTATGATTATAGCCGCATTGTCCTCAAATCTCACACGCAAACCATTTTTTCTCCTTATCGGTTGACGTTGTCTTATTATTACGGCCCGTACCATCTTTTTTACATATTGTGGTGAACCTTTTCTGACACTCGCTATAATTATATCTCCTATACCTGCGGTTTTGAGATGTCTTGAAGTATATGCACTACCATGCCCTATCCTTGTTATCATTCTAAGTGTCTTTGCTCCTGTATTATCTGCACATATCAATACACTACCCGAAATGAGTGTCTTTGATATTTTTGATGATATTTGTTTCATACATTATTCGCCTTTTTTTATTATAGCTGTTACCACAAATGTCTTGGTTTTGCTAAGTCTTCTAGTTTCCTCTATCCTTACTACATCCCCTTTATGGGCATTTATGCATTTGGGGTTGTGGGAAGCTATTCTAGAATGTTTTCTAAAGTAACGTTCATACTTTTTAAGATAAGTAATTCTATCTCTAGATACCACAACTGTATGGGCATCTTTATCGGATACAATAACTCCTTCAAATATACTTCCACGAGTCTTGATTTTTCCATGTATGGGACATTTTGCATCATTACAATCCAATTAATCACGTCTCTTATAAAATTTAATTCCTTTTTTTATTCTCTTATGCGGATGAAAGGCTATCTCCTTTCCCTCAACAATAAATCTTTTGTTCCCGATGGCAAATTCGAATACGGATCCACTTTTTATAACTTTTCTTACTCCTTTTTCTGTATCTACTACAAGTGTATTCTTTGTTTCATCTATTACTGAACCGCTAAGTCCAGTCCTCAATAGATCATGGCTTAATATCACTTTTACATGCAATCCTATAAGTTCATGTAATACTATATTCTTATTATTGTAATAAGAGTCGATACTATTATTACCAGACATAAATAAAAACCTTTCTTTTGTTATGTAAACTTATCACACCACCAAATCCAACAAAATAATCCATCTCTCCATACACTACTTTCCTGTCAGATGACCACTCAAAACGATGAAAGAAAAATAATTTCTATTGATTCTATACGATCAACCAACGACCTAAAACCTAATTCCACTTATATCATGAAGGTTCTATCAATGTATGACTATCCACTCAGACATTTTACTTATCCTATCAATATCAAAACTTATCACATTTCCATGATCTGTTTTAACATGAACCAAACCGTTCTTTACGTCTACTCCTGTCACTTTTCCTATATATGCACCTACATCATTTATTACACTCCTATTCCTCAGTTTGGAATGGTGTATTACACTCCTTTTTAACACTACACTAAACTTTGATATGCCATAACCACTAATGAGTATGATACCGCTTAATAAAAGGAATTCCCAGAAGTATATCTGGCCTATGAACCATGCAACTAACACATACACAAGCATAAGCGATATGACAGAATAACTTACATATAAACCTTGATTGAGCAATTGATAGCGCATTTTTCTACCCTCCAAATCTATTATTCGGCCCATCAAATAAGATACAAGGCTTATCGTCAACATTATTACGAATGCTTCTGTAACAAAAGAATATAAGGTCAAAATATTATTGGTTGATAAAGCATGTCCCATATAACTGCTGTATCCTAACACAATCCCCACAAAAAAGAAGATTATCGATATGGTATAAAATATAAAGCTCATTCTTCCTATACTAAATCCAAATCTCTTGAATGATTCAATGAACTTTTCCTCCAAACCAAATCCTTTAGCAATAAGATACATACCAACTAAAGCTACTGGCAACTGCCATCCAAAATTAAAATAGTAACTTACTGCAAGCAATATCAATAATACTGCAGGTATACCAAATATTATTCTTGCATAATGCGGATCTTTTATCTTTTCTAGCAACGCAAAATACGTATTTTCAAGAGTTGCTGCTTGCCTCATATGCAATACATCTATGCTGTTGACTTTCACTCTTGTTTTTAATAGGGGCAATGCTCGCTCATCGCTTGCGCCATCAGTTACGAATAAACATGAGTCTGGCTTTATCCTATCCAACACTCCTTCTATCTGCCTAGAGAGTTCTCTATCTGCTATGTAACCTTCCCTTTCAGAGCCTGTTACTGTTGCAACTTCAACTTTAAATCCACTCTTCTTTAATTCATCATATCTTTTCACGGCATTGAAGATAGTGTTTGAATCCGTATCCTCTGGACTAGCTAGCGCTAACTTCGCTGCAGCCTTGAGATTCGGTTCCCTCCCAACCACAGGACCATATATCTTTCCTTTCTTGTACAGATCGTTATCAATATCGACGACAAGTACAAGAATAAATTCACTCATGTTATCTAATTAATATTTATAAGGAAGTCTTTAAAAATATTAACAATTCATAGCAATAATCCTTATAATATTTAGGAATAAAATAAACATAAATTTCTACATGTAAACACAAACAAAAAAGACACATAATCCAAAAACATACATAAATTCATAACTATACTTCACAACATATATTTTCTAACAAGGGAAATTCATCAGATATGCTACACGCTATCCTCCACCTACAAAGTTGCTTCTGCCAATTTTTGGATAAAGTTTAATTTTGCTTCTTTCCAACTAAACAAAGAGTTATAAAGTGCAACATGACAAATCAAACAAAGAAGAATATCCGCGTTTAGCGGATACAAATGTTTTTATGTTTTCTTTTTCCAAATACTTTTAAATATTACAAAATCTGTTATACATATTATTAAATACTTTTTAACTTTATACTAACCAATAAATTAAGTGTTAATTATGAGTAGACTAAGACCCGCAAGGACATACAGAGATATGAGTCAACAGCCATGGGCAAGATTTTCTAAAAGGAAACCGAAGAAAAGTTTTGTAAAAGCAAGACCCTATACTAGATTAATAGTATTCAATATGGGTAAAGATAAAGAGGAATATACTTTTACAGCTACTCTAAACGCCAAATATTACATACAATTACGTTCAAACACTCTAGAGTCAGCAAGGATTGAGACGAACAGATATTTAAACACAAATATCCCGAATAATTTTTATTTCAAAGTGCTTGTTTATCCACATAATGTGATACGTGAACACAAAATGGGGACTACAGCGGGTGCTGATAGGCTTTCAAGAGGTATGATACATGCTTATGGAAAAGCTGTAAGCGTAGCTGCTAGGATAAAAGCCGAACAGCCTGTTCTCATGGTAAAGACTAGAAAGGAGAATGAAAAGGTTGTTAGAGAAGCACTTACCAGAGCTTCAAAAAAGTTGTCTGGATTGTACAAAGTAGTCATACAATAATACTTTTTCAGTGTTATCATGCGCATTCTACTACAATTTCCCGAAGGTCTTAAACAATTTGCATTAAAGCATGCAAAACAGCTTGAGAAAGAAGGGAATGAAATCTTCATTTCCGCATCTCCAACATATGGAGCATGTGATCTTGCAATAGATGAAGCTAAAAACATCGATGCTGCCAAGATTATTCATTTCGGGCATAATGAATTCAACAAAGTAAACTTTAATGTTGAATTCATAGAATACAAAATAAATGCACCTTTAGACATACTCGATAACTCTGTTGAACTGCTTAAAAATTTTCATAAACTTGGTATTGTGACAACAATCCAACATGTCCATCAACTTTCCGATATATCAAATTTTTATAGAAGCAAAGGTTTCGAAGTTATAATAGGCAGACCTTTTGGATTCGCAAAAATCCCAGGACAGATTCTTGGGTGCGATATTGGTAGTGCTGCAAGAATAGACAGAGAAGTAGATGCACATATATATTTTGGGGGTGGAAGATTCCATCCACTTGGAGCCGTAATAAATACCACCAAACCATTTCTTCTAATAGAACCTTTTGAAAATGTTGTAGAATTCATAGACTACTACAGGGAGAAACAACGGAAAAGAAGCAACGGAAAAATACTGTCATCATTAAACGCAAAAAATGTAGGAATACTTGTCAGTACCAAAAATGGGCAGTATAACATAAAAATTGCAAAAATACTAAAAAAACAAATTGAAACTGCGGAAATGAGAACAGCAATATTAGTTTTTAATACTCTAAATTTTGAAAGTCTAAATAATCTAATGGAATTTGATATTTTTGTGAACACAGCATGTCCAAGAATAGCTATAGACGATATTGATCGAACCCTCAAGCCCCTGCTTAGTCCGACTGAATTGATGGATCTTCTTAGGATGAAAAAAGAACTTTCAGATAGAACCTAATTTATTTGTAGGGCAAGAATACTATCCATGCAAAGAGTTTTTAAAGATTAAAGCCCCTACTAAAAATATCTTACCACATATTCAGGTGTTGTTAAAATGGCAGAAAACAAACCTATACAACAAACCAAAACAAAGAACTCATTTGATGATCTGCACCAGTATATCAATTACCTTAAAAAAAGGAACGATCTTGTGATAGTTGATAAGCAGGTCGATCCAGATCTAGAATTAACAGAAATATTAAGTGAAGAACAAAAGATAGGAAAAAGAAAAGCAATCCTCTTCAAGAATATCAAAGGTTCTTCTGTTCCAGCATTTGGAAACATTTTCTCTACACAGGACAAGATGAATGCGATACTTGGAGACAGTCCATACAATATCGGATTACGATTGAAAGATTTGATAAGTATGCCTAACGGAACAGAGTCCCTGATTCTCAAAGGTATGAAAATGATGAAAGAACTTAATGGATTAAGGCCAAAGATCCTATCTGCATTTGGTTCATCGCATATTACACTAAAAAAACCCGATCTAACTAGATATCCGATCTGCAAAACATGGCCTATGGATGCTGGTAAATTTATAACTCTTCCTTTGGTGATAACCAAAGATCCTAAGACCAGACAGAGGAACATTGGAATGTATAGGATGCAGGTATTCGATTCGGAAACTACAGGTATGCACTGGCATACACATAAAGGAGGTGCTGAGCATCTGAATGGAGCCAGCCAAAAAAGTGGGAACTTGGATGTTGCTGTAGTTATTGGATCAGATCCACTCACAATCTTTTCTGCTGTAGCTCCTCTTCCCAATGGGATAGATGAATTTTCCTTCCGAGGACTTATCGCAAAGAAAAGATTCGAATTGGTGAAAGGTCAGACTGTAGATCTTGAGTACCCAAAAAATTCCGAGATAGTGCTTGAAGGTTATGTCGATCCCTCAGAGACCAGGATTGAAGGACCGTTTGGTGACCATACAGGATATTATTCTCTTGAAGAAGAATTTCCTGTTTTTCATATAAAGAAAGTGATAGAGAAGAAGAATGCAATATATCCAACAACTATTGTAGGAAAACTCTGGCATGAGGACATTATATTAGGTAATGCTGTTGAGAGGATGTTCCTTCCTTTGATACAGTTTCAGATCCCTGAAATTGTTGACATAAACAGCATGGAAGAGTCGGTCTTCCACAATATGGTTATTGTCTCCATCAAGAAAAGGTATCCTGGACATGCAAAAAAAGTAATGTTTGCGCTCTGGGGTCTTGGACAAATGATGTTCTCCAAGATAATAGCCGTGGTGGATGACGATATAAACATACATGACATTAAACAGGTTATATGGGCAATCTCCACAAGGATAGATCCTCAGAATGACGTATTCATAATACCTGGTACTGTTACAGATACTCTTGATCATCCTTCACAACTTCCTAACTATGGTTCAAAGATGGGGATTGATGCAACAAGAAAAGACAACAGCGAAGGACATAAGAAAAAATGGCCCGATACTCTCAAGATGGACCCGGATACTATAGAAAAAGTGAAAAGAAAGTGGGGCAAGTATGGACTATGAGCAGATTTAAAGAAATTTTCGATTTCATAAAACTTGAGCATACTATATTTGATCTGCCTTTCATCTTCAGTGGTGCTGTCCTAGCATCAGGCATCCATTATGATATCATTAAATTTATTCTTATCCTAATAGCAGCTGTTGCTGCCAGAGCTACAGGTATGTCTGTAAATAGGATATTGGGAAGAAAATATGACATGAAGAACCCCAGAAAGAAAAACTGGGCTCTTGTAAAAGGCACATTCACCCCTTCCATAGCAATTGTAATATCAATCGTATTTGCAGCAATATTCGAACTTTCTGCATTGCTCCTCAATAGTTTCGTGTTTATGCTCTCTCCTATCGTACTCCTTCTCTTCATATCCGATCCTTACATGAAAAGGATCACGCACTGGAGACATCTTTTCATGGGTGCGACTATCGGAGTGGGAGTACTTGCGGGTTATCTTGCAATAATAC
>CAZBLA010000007.1:0-6037 GCA_964492665.1 Microcaldota archaeon | reverse complement strand
ATACCTTCTTTCCCTTCCAATCCAGAACTATATCTCATATTCTTCGCATCCTTATTCTGGATTGCAGGATTTGATATGATATACGTAATTCCTGACATTAGATATGACAAACTCAATCATTTGAAGACTATAATGACAAAATATGGGATAAAGGACGGTCTCAGAATATCAATATTCATGCATGCACTTTCATTCATCTTTTTATTGATTCTCGCATATTTTATCAGGTCCATCTATTACTATGCTGCGCTTATCCTGATTCTCATTCTTATGGTCTATCAACATCTCATTGTTAAACCAACTGACCCCAAATCAATAAAGATGTCTTTTTTCGGAGCCAATTCATTCATTGGAATAATATTCCTTTTGGGTTTATTCTTAGCGTTGAATGTCTGATACCCCCTCATATCTAAAAGATAGGATTTTGGTTCGAAACCTACTTCAACAAAATACTCGGAAGAATAAGATCCATATATAAAAAGGACCAAATCTAAGGGGATATAAATGCATCGATCAACATACTCAAAAGAGCTACTGCAGGGCATGCAGGAAGTTACGTTTAAGGAGATATGACCTCTAACACAACAGGTATCGCAAGCCGCACTACCTTACAATCCGCAGAGGAAGCCCTTACTTTTATAGCAGACCAAGAAAGTATTACAACATCTTGTCGGATATGAAATGTAGCCTTATATCACGAGTTTGCTATAAGTAGGAGGAATGTCACTTAAACAGAAATAATCAGAAGAACTCAAAAAGCAACAAAGAAAAAATCGCATTCAAAAACAATAAAAACCTATATCAATATTGTTATTGCATTTACTATAATAACTCCCACAAGTATTGCTACAAATACTATAACACCTTCAAGAATCACTGTTCCAATCGATTTCAATTTGCTAATGGATAACTGGTTTGATAAAGCAAATATTAATACTATAAAAACCCATATCTCTATTATTGCCATCAAAATAATATCTATAGATGCCAGATAATAAATTACGGGATTCACACCGACTCCCACACTTGCGACTTTAGTAATCCATACATTCAATGCTACTATCCAATAAATAAATACTGCCGGAATAATCGAAAATGTGAAAGCATTTACAACTTTTTCATATCTACCCTTATAAAATCTAAATAATTTACTAACTATGATATGGTATATACCTGCACTAACAAGTATACCAATAAGAGGAAATATTATTAAGAGATATAATAATACTATCAGAGATGCATACCATATCTGTAATACAAAACTCAGGATAATACCTAATATTACTGGTATTATAATTATACTGTAATAAAATTTTAAAGATTCTTTGATTGTTTTTCCAATGACTGTATTTCGTCCAGGATGAAACAACACCTTAATTGCATTCCTCCAATTTTCTATAATTTCGATTTCAATGTTTCTTCCACTCCTCCTTTTATCTTCTTTCTCTATACTCTTTTTCCTAGCATGTATAACTCTTTTACTCCTATTCTTTTTATCTTTATTGTTTCTATTCTTCTCCACCAATTGATTACCTACTATGTCTATAAAACATTTAATTAAAAATAAAGATGCTTCAAAAGCACCAAAATACTTAACAACCTATTTTCGTTCCCTAAATGGTGTTAATCATTTTTGCACGTGCAAAGCACACCTCTCCTATCTCATACTTTTTGTCATTAAATCTTTCAATCCAAGTTGTTGAACTTATATTGGCACGTGCAATAAAACTAATACCCCTATCTCTATACTTCCAACTATAACATAGGGTATAAGCCATCCTATAAACGCTCTTCCGATACCTATATTATGCTGTCTTGATAATGCCATTATTAAAACAACTATACTCCAGATTGAGAATATCACCATAATAAATCCAACTATCGGTATAAATGCAAGCCATAAAAACAGTATAATTGGTAATGTTCCAAACATCATAGCAGCCAATGTTTTGGAGAAATCTCCCTTCCATATCCTAAATACAAACTTAGAGAAAAACTGCAATATTGCAGCATTAATTATAATTGAAATAGGTATAAGCACTATGAAACTCAACAATACCATAATTGTTAACATTATTGAAACTGCAATTCCTATCCCAATTCCTAAGGCCATACCAAGAGCTCCTAATCCTAAAAATCCTAATAATCTACCAAGAATAGAAAAAGCTGCTCCGACAACACTGCTTATAACTAACGTAATCACCAGTGCTGCAATCATCGGAAGTATCATAGCCCTATAATAAAATTTTAGAGCAGATTTAACAGTATAACTATCACCTGTTGCATTTGGGTGTCTAACATAATCAAATGCTTTCTTTGTATCTGATATAATACTCATTCTAATCACATATAAATATATTATGGTAACATTTAAATTCCTTTCTAAAATACCTTAATCATTTTTATTCGTAGGGCAAGAATACCACGACTTTCGAGTCGTAGATGAATTGCATATTACACTAACCCAATAATCATAGTTTTCAGAACAGAAAAACTAGCAGATTGCAATCTTCAAACAAAACATACAAAAACAAATCCTGTAAAATAGGGCTACAAACGCATCGATCAACATACTCAACAGAGCTACTGCAGGGCATGCAGGAAGTTACGTTCGGAAGATATACGACACAACTTCGCAATCCGCATCGCACTACCTTACAATCCGAGAGGAAGCCCCTGCTTTTACAGTAGGGGAGGATGCCACCTAAAAAACTTTCATGACCGCAACATTCTTAAATTGTTATAGTTTATAAATATATATGGCAATCAAATCTAGAAGAAAGGTAAACAGTAATGCAAACACGCAAAAAAATACAAAATTTAGAAGCAATGAAATGTATTATGTCATAGCAATCCTAGCTATTAGCGTTGCATTGTTGTCAACACTTATCTATTCTTCCAACTTAACACAGATACATGCTAAAAATACTTTTTCTTACTACCTTTTAGAGAGTAGTATGCTGAATCCATATATCATAAATCCTCCAATACAATATTATGTCGGAGCATCGCCTCCAAACATTAACGGACTGATCAATATTTCAGCAAATCAGGTGTTTTGTCCAGAGAATAACTCGACTAGAGCAAAGTATGCTGCAAATTTTAATTATCCTTATTATGTAAAATTAAACAAAAGCCAAATATTCAATTACAGTTTTGTATATAATGGTTCAAGGTCTAATCTCATCCTTGTTATGGTAAATAAACCCTTCCAGCTTTTATCATACTCCATAAAACCCAATAACCATTCTGCATGTCTGAAGTATCCAAACAGCAGATATGAAGCAACACTTAAAATAGAAGCGCCTAATTCATCAACAGTGAGCAAACTTTTTGGTGTATTATACTTTGACAACATCTCCAATACACATTAACAATCCATAGCTGCAAATTTCATCCTCTCCAGAAGTAGATGAAAACTAAGTATATATCAACATGTTCAATAAATTTATCCCAGAACTTTCATCTATTATTATGTAATGACCTTATCTATATTAAGTTATACGTCGCTTTGTCAACAGCTTATGTTCTGAATTTATAACAACTCTTTTAATATCTTTCTCTGCATATTATTGCTATGAACACTAAATCAAAATCTTCAAAGAGACGATCAAAATCAAATGCAAAAGATTTAAAACCAAAGAAGAACACATTTTTCGCTAATAATGCTGCAATGTTAAAAGATCTTGCAAGAATCACTTTCGGAGTAATGTGGGCGATAGATGCAACATTCAAATTCCAAAAAGTTTTCTTTTCAGGTTTCTCTACTATGCTTGTACAGGCATCACAGGGTCAACCGCAATGGTTGATGCCATGGTTCCATTTTTGGATAAATATGACCGCATCAAATCCTGGAGCATTCGCTGCAGTGATCGCGGTACTTGAAACAGTATTGGCAATAACACTTATATTCGGATTTGCTAGGAAGATAACCTATGCCGGCGGATTCCTCTTAAGCTTAGTTATATATGCAACAGCGGAGGGATTTGGCGGTCCTTATGTTGTAGGTGCAACTGATATAGGGACAAGCATAATATACATGCTGGTATTTGTCTTACTTGCTATACTAGATGCGACTTACGGCACAAGCAAACTAAGCCTTGATTATCTAATAGAAAAGAAAGCACATATTTGGAAGAGAATTGCAGAGATGAAGTACTGATATTTCTGCAATGCTCTACTATTCATCAAAAGTAACATAAAATCTGCTCTCTAGAAATGGAATATAAAGAATCAGTAACTATTCTCGAAGGTGCATTTTCACATATAAGACTGCTGTTGGAAGTTCACGAATTCATTTGTGGGAGATGTCATCCTACTGCTTTTTCTATCGCATCTAGATCGATCAGCAATATCCGTTTTTCTCTTGCGAGCTTTCTCATTTTCATTGTAAAGCCCGTTTTGGAAAACAGAATGAAATGCTCTCTTCTTGTGCCATTGTGCCACTGCACGAGCTTCGACTTTCTTTGCAGGTCGTAATACAGATCCACATCTACCTTGTTGTTGGTCCATTTGCACTCCCCAAAAAGTATATCTTTTGTATTCTCATTTAGTGCAACAATATCTATCTCCTCCTGATTCACATCTCTATTCTTTTCCGGATTCCTACCCCACCACCTGCCTATATCCTCAATTGCAAAGTCAAGTTTTCTGCTATAATAATAGACTAAAAATTCTTTTGAGAAAGATTCAAACATATGCGATGAATATATATCAATTTCATTCAATACTGCTCGGGCTGCTTCTTTGTCATTTCCCTCATTTACAGCTCTACGTCTACTGTATATATTGGCGAAATAAAAATTTATAAAATTATCTGTTATTATATAACTTCCCTGCTTGGATATTTTGCTTTTTGTTTTTGCTGTTACTGGATATTCTTTCTTAATCAAATCAATATTTTCTAAAAGCCAGGTATATCTATTTATATTATTTTGGTTTATCCCTAATATTCTAGCTATTTCACTGGGTTTTCCAAATCCATTGGCAATTGCATTTAGTGTAGATATATATCTTCTATCATTATGTGTCTCTTCCGATAACAGTAATGAAGGTTCTGAAAGGAAGATATTATAAGGATTCACAATGGTCTCAATTATCTTATCTAAGTTTCTATCGTCTTTCACATGTCTATAATAAGCAGGTATACCTCCGAATATGAAATAAAGTCTTAATCTATCTATAAAAGGGAGCCCTGTAGGCATGATATCCTTTGCATATTTAAATGTCAATGGTTTTAGTTTGAATATCCTGGAACTTCTTCCGTATAAAGGTGCAGAATAGTTAAGCACTTCTTCCTGCATCATGCTTATGCTTGAACCGCTTAATATTAATATTACATTAGCTCTGCTAAGATATTCATCCCATGACCGTTGAAGTTTTGATGTTATGCTTCTGCCAGCAGATAAAAGCTTTGGATATTCATCTATTACAATTATATTAGTTGAATTCAGTGACCTGTTATATAACTTGTATAAAATCGCTTCTATATCATTTGACCCAAATTTTGAGAGTTCATCGTCTTTAATTTGCTCTCCCACTATATGTGAAAGTATCTGGAGCTGCCTTTCTAAAGGTTCATCCGTTGCGAGATAATATGATGCGTTCTTTCCTTTCAAATATCTTTTTATTAACTCGGTTTTGCCTATGCGCCTTCTTCCGTATATTATAATAAGCTTAGCGCTTCTGGTTCTGTAATCTCTTTCGAGTACACTTAACTCAGCTTTCCGGTCTACAAATTCATCAATCATAATATATCAATCATTATATGATGTAGATACATTGATATATTTTTCTGTTTGTATCCTAATTCCACATATTCATAAATTGATATGAACCTTTTCACTATGAATTGTTAACATAATATGATCCTTTTGTTTTACCTCTCTTTTTTAATGCAGTGAGCAGGAGATTTCACCTGCTCTAGATGCAGGATGAAAGCGAATTATAACCATATAAACAAAAGTTATAGATATATGTAACTTATTCGTAGGGCAAGAATACTACGACTTTTAAGTCGTAGATGAATTGCAGATTA
>CAZBLA010000006.1:5639-19683 GCA_964492665.1 Microcaldota archaeon | reverse complement strand
AAATCATTTTATTATTTGCCTCCCGATGTACCAAAGGTAAAATCGACTTTATTTCTGACGCAAAAATAAACCGTTCGTTGTCAGTATAATAATAAAAAGGTTTTATTCCGTAACGGTCACGGGCTCCAAATAATTCTTTTGTTTGTTTATCATAAATCACAAAAGCCCACATTCCGTTAAATTTATCCAAACAAGATTTTCCCCATTCCCTATATGCGTTAAGAACTACTTCTGTATCCGTTCCGGTTTTAAATTGGTATTTATGTTTTAATTCTTCTCTTATTTCGATATAATTATAAACTTCCCCATTAAAAATAATCACATACCGGTTATCATCACTAACCATCGGTTGATGCCCTGCTGAGCTCAAATCCAGAATACTCAGCCGAACAAAGCCCAAACCTATATTCCCATCCATATAAACGCCCTCATCATCAGGTCCACGATGCTTTATCTTTTGCATCATCAACCTTATTTCACTTTCGTTAACTGCCTTTTGGTTAAAGTTTATTATTCCTGCTATTCCGCACATTATCTTTTACTTAAAACTTTTTCGTAAATATTAATTATCTTTTTAGCAACTACACTGGCTTCAAGATGTTTTATATCTTCTCTTCCCGTAGTTCTTTTTCCAAATGCAAGGGCTTTTTTTATTTTATCTGCCACGTCTTCCGGTTCAAATGAAGTGATATAACATCCTTCTGTTTTACCAAGCACCTCTCGCACATCGCCAACATCTGTGGAGACTATGGGGATATTGCAGGCCATGGCTTCTTTAATAACATTTGGGGAACCTTCATTATAAGAGGTGAGCACGAATACACTACTCTTATTCAAATAGTCAGAAAACTCTTCATGCTTAATGGGAAATGGATTAATTAATTTCAATTCGGGATTATTTATTATTTCTACTGCCTTTTTTACCAAAGCATAGTTTTTCCTTGGATCTTTGGGATTGGCTAACCATAATATCTTATTTTTCTCTATTTGTTTATTTGCAGGCTTAAACATTTCATAATTTACACCGTTTGGAATAATCTGAGTCTTTTTTTTGTAAGGAATAATGTTGTATATATTTTTCGACTTAACAATAATATAGTCAGTAAAAATAAGCGCTATTTGAGTTAAAAACATTACAAAGTAACTAGAAAAAATACGTTTACCCTTTGTATTAAAACTACCATAAGCATCATCCCCCATTACGGACAACACAAGAGGTTTTTTTAATCTGGAAAAAACGCATACTAAACCTATTAAACCATAATGGGCATGAATAATATCATATTCTCTGGAATAAACTTGCCTTCTTAAAGGCTTTATGTTTCTTAGATAACCCTTAACACCTTTACCCTTTATTGTATAATAATCAACTTCAACCCCTTGCTTTTTTAAGGACTCCCCTTGACTCTTAACAAATGGGACCACCCCATAATGAGAATTTCCACTGCTTACAAATAATACTTTCATTTAAAATAATTTAAATACCAATCAATAAAAATACCCATCCCTTTTTTTATGCTTGTCTTCGGTTTATAGTCATAATCATTTTCCAATTTAGCGGTTGAAGCAAAGGTTTTATATACATCTCCTTCCCTTAAAGGTTTAAAAATGATTTTGGCTCTTTTATTTAGTTTTTCTTCAATGGTATGAATAAAATCCATCAAATTCACAGGATTTGAATTTCCGATATTGTAAATACTATAAGTATCAAGATGTTTGTTTTTTTGGTTTACTACCCTAAAAACACCATCAATAATATCATCAATAAAAGTAAAGTCACGCTCTAAATTTCCTTTGTTAAAAACGATAATTTCTTTACCCTCATAAATATTTTTTGTAAAAATAAATGGCGCCATATCAGGACGCCCCCATGGGCCGTAAACCGTAAAAAAACGTAAACCGGTTGTTTTTATGCCATGTAAATGAGAATAAGTATGCGCAATTAACTCATTGGCTTTTTTGGAAGCTGCATATAGACTGATAGGATTATCCACCCTGTCGTCTTCTTTAAATGGCACTTCTTCTCTGTTACCGTAAACACTGGAACTACTTGCGTAAACAAAATGTTTTACCCCTTTGGTTTTTGCAGCGTCAATAAGGTTTATAAAACCTGTAATATTGTTTTCAATATAGGTATGCGGGTTTTGCAAGCTGTATTGAACCCCGGCCTGAGCCGCAAGGTTAACGACTACATCAAACTTTTCTCTCCTAAAAAGTTCTTCTATTTGATAACGATCGGTAATATCAATTTTAGCAAATCTGAAATTAGAATGAATTTTACTTTGAAAGAGCTTATTGGGCCATAAATTCACTTCGTCAATACCCAGTAAAGGAAGTTTATCGTATTTAAGATTTACATTGTAATAGCTGTTGATATTATCAATTCCCACAACCTGATAATTTTCATCAATTAGTTTTTTAGTTAAATTATAGCCGATAAAACCAGCTCCGCCGGTGATTAATATTTTATCCATTATCTTACTCATTTAAAAATTTATTTAACATCATCAACCCCCAAATAAAACTACCATTGTCTTTTTTGCCGCTATTATTCTCCCGGACAATACGCTCAATCCCATTTTTATCGAGCAGTTTTTTAACTCCAATCAGATTATTATTAGAAAAACCATCGAAAGAGGCATCTTTAAACCATTCCCGCAAAGGAATCCCAAAGCCTTTTTTTGGGGTGTTTAATATTGAATGGGGCAGGGTTTTGCCGATGGTTTTTCGTAACACACTCTTCCGTTCCCAACCTTGCATTTTTATGTCTTTATGTACGGTTGTCAATAATTAAATACTTTTTATAAATTCATTAATTCTATTTGAAATACTTACGTAATTCAGGTTTTCGTCCATCCATTTATAAGCATTGTCCGATATCTTCTTTCCTAATTCTTTATTTTTTAATAATCTTTCAAATCCTTTTACAATACTATCGATATTCTCAACCATTATGACTTGATTACCTTCTTCAAAATAGTTCCGAATATCACCCACAGCAGTAACAACAACGGGTTTTCGACAAGCAAAATATTCTCCCAACTTTGTGGGGAAACCTGCTTCGGCAAACCTTCCTGAAGGTCTTGTCAAAGCTAATATCTGACAAGAGTTTAACAAATCCGGGACTTTACTAAATGAGATTAAACCTGTAAACGTTATACTGTCTCGAACCCCTAATTTATTGGCAAGTTTCTCAAGGTCGGGGACCAATGAATTTCCATTGGTAATGTCTCCAATAATTAATAAGTGAATGTCTTGGTATTTTTGTTTTAATTTCGCAAAACTTTTTATTAGATCTTTTGCACCATCTTTTTTAGTTGGAGTTCCAACATAACCAATTGTAATTAGCCCATCTTTAAAAGGAGCAATATTATTAAGTTCAAAAAATGAAGGATCCATAGCATTTGGAAGTATGAATATAGAAGCGTTTTTATTTAGATCTTTTAGTATATACTTTTTTAAATATGTTGATGCCACAATAAAACCATCAGCACTTTTAATCAGTTTCATACCATAAATATAATTGTTCCACTTGAAACTTGCTAATGAATATTTTTTTATTTTTGGTTTTGAATAAAATTCCGGTAGGATTACAATATATTTCGTTTTAATTAACTTTCTTAAAATAAGGATTAATAATGTTCTTGTGAAAGTTGTATTATAGACTATCAAAACATCAACTTTCAATATCAGGAAATGTTTGATTAGTAATAATAAGAACATCATTAATGGGCCTATTGTATTGTCAATAACTTTTCCTAAATAGTTTCTCGGATGAAATAGAAATCCAGTATAGATATATTTTACACCTTTTATTTTACCCGTTCGTTTTTTATTTACATCAACTTTTTTACCAAAATAATATCCAGTTGGTATTATAACTTCAACTTCATTGTTAGCTTGATATAACGCCATTGAAAAATATCTTAATAAGTTTGCTGAAGCCCCGCCATATGGGAAGTTACCATATGTTACAATTTTAATATTCATATGTATTTATTATAAATATACTTTTTATTTTGCATATAGGCAAACAATTCATAAAACATTAATTCATATGATTTTATATTTATTTGTTTATTTGTATCAACCAAACTTTTATCAATAAACTCATTATCATATTTATTAATTTTAACATCACTTTTATTCCATATACGTTTTATTATACACAGCAAGTCATATTTTGAGATTTTACTATCAGGAACTAAATGATAAATACCAGTTAAATTTAATTCAATTGCCTTTAAAATTCCTTTAGCTAATTCTAGTGTTGTGATTCCCGTCCATAAAGCATTGACATAACCATTTATTTCCCCTTTTTGCATCATAAACCAATCAAATAATTCTTCCTGTTTTTTTGTTATTACCGGGCCAATAAATGATGTTCTTATCGTTAAATCCTTTTTATTAACTATCTCACCTAGTTCCCTGGTTTTGGCATACATACTTTCTCCATCCTTTACATCTTCTTCGTTATATTCTCCTTTTTTACCTGAAAATACACAATCTGTACTTAAATGTATTACTTTAGTGCTTCTCCTTAAAAATAATGTCTCTAAATATCTAGGGAAAAAAGAATTAATATAAATAGCCTTATCGGGAAATTTCTCTGATTCATCAACCAAAACTCTAACTGTATTAATAATAACATCAGGTTCTATGTTTAACAATTCTTTTTTTATTGAAAGCACATTAAATATGTTCAGCGTTTTAACGTTTTTTTCGATTGACTTCTCGAAAATAACATCAATTACTTCATGTTTAGTACTTTCATTAATATATTGGCTTATCATATGACCAGCCATACCTAAAGCATCTAAAACAACGATTTTCATTTAATAACCTTGGTTTATAAGGATTTTTTCCAAACGTTTCTGTTAATATAATCAATATAACTCATAACAATTCTTGTAACCTTTTTAGAAACATTATCAACATCGTAGTCATTAACAATTCTGAATTGTCGATTATCATAATCATGTTGAGATGTTACAACATCAATTGCTTGCAAAACAAATTCTTCTTTTAGACCGGTCATAATCAATACACCTTCATCCATACCCTCAGGTCGTTCGTGAGCCTGTCTAATTGTAATTGCAGGAAAATTAAGTATTGACGATTCCTCTGTAATCGTTCCGCTATCTGAAATAACACAAAAAGCCGACAATTGCAATTTTACATAATCAAAGAAACCCATTGGCTTCATTAATTCAATTCTATTATCTAAATCAATATTTTTTAACTGGTCCAATTTTTTTCTAGTCCTAGGGTGTGTGGATACGATTATTCTTTTATTATATTTTTTTACAATTTCGTTCAAGGAATTTAATAAATTATTAAAATTTTGTTCAGAGTCTACATTTTCTTCCCTATGAGTACTTAATAAAAAATAATCATGTTCTTTTAAAGATAATCTATTCAAAATATCGGATGTATTAATTTTACCCATATTGTATAGAAGTATTTCTTTCATGGGAGAACCAATTTTTATTACAGTTTCCGGTTTTATCCCTTCTGCAATAAGATAACGTCGTGCATGCTCTGTTAAAGGCATGTTTATATCACTTAAATGATCTACAATCTTTCTATTAATCTCTTCTGGCACCCTTTGATCAAAGGATCTGTTTCCTGCTTCAAAATGAAAAATCGGAACTTTTTTTCTCTTAGCAGAAATAACAGATAAACAACTATTGGTATCACCGTACAACAATACAGCATCGGGATTTTCTTTTTCTATAATTTTATCCGATTCGGCAATAATATTTCCTATTGTTTCTGCGGTAGTATCTCCTACGGCGTTCAAAAAAATATCTGGTTTTTTAATCTCCAGTTCTTCAAAAAAAAGTTCATTTAATTCATAGTCATAATTTTGACCTGTATGAACCAAAATATGATTCGTATATTTTTCCAACTCACTAATAATTCTACTCATTTTAATAATTTCGGGACGAGTGCCCACAATTGTCATTATTTTCATAACACAAATATTATAAAATATTTTATTATTATTATATCCTTTACATTAATACTTATCCCAGTCGAACCACCAACCAGAAGGAAAGCGGTAATCATCATTTTTTGACTCTCCCAAACTTAATGTGGAGAACACCATTATTTCAGAATCAGGTTCTAAGGCCTTAATCCCATTTGCATATCCTTCCGGAATAAATAGTATTTCACTTGCTTCTTTAGATAATATTTTGCAACTTGCTTTTAATTTTTTAGAAGGATTTTCAAAATTATCCGGTTTTACCCAAGCAATTATAAAAGAACCGGAAAGAGGATAAAAAAACTTCTTTTCTTTTTTATGACCCTGCCATGCTCTAACAAAATCAGTTGTTAAATGTCTGATAGCATAAAACCTGACAACATCCGTCATAACAAAATCATTGACAAAACGCAATGAGCCGCGATAGTCAGAATAAATTCCTCCTCGTATTACACCTGGTTTATTCAAAAGCAAGAAAACAACTATTTTTAAAATTCCACAGTGTTCCTCAGTGTATTACACAGTGTTACACTGTGAACTTTATCCTAATCCGGATACTGTTCCACTTCTTCTCCTAAAATATCTCTTCGTATCATTGGTAATTTCATCAAAAGCTTTTTTGTGCCTTCCACATCAAGCCTTGTTGTGTTATGAGAATGATACTCTTCTATTTTCTCCATATCGGGTTCGCCTTCGGAAAAGTATCGTTCATAGTTCAGATCTCTGTTATCGGCAGGAATACGATAATAGTCACCCATATCAATTGCTTTTGCCATTTCTTCACGATTCACCAATGTTTCATATAGTTTTTCTCCATGGCGGGTACCGATTATTTTTATTTCATTATCTGCATTATATAGCTCTTTCAAAGCCTTAGCCAATGTTTCTATTGTTGCAGCAGGCGCTTTTTGAATAAACATATCACCGGGTTTACCGTTATTAAACGCATACCAAACCAAATCTACAGCATCTTCCAGCGTCATCATAAAACGTGTCATGTGGGGGTCGGTAATGGTAATTGGTTTACCCTCTTTAATTTGATTAATAAACAGAGGGATAACGGATCCCCTGCTTGCCATTACATTTCCGTAACGCGTACCGCACATCACCGGTTGCGTTATTCCCCGTGACATAGCAATCATAGTTTTTTCCATCATGGCTTTAGAGAGTCCCATAGCATTGATTGGATATACAGCTTTGTCCGTACTGAGGATTACAACATTTTTTACTTTATGTTGTATGGCAGCCTCCAATACATTTTCTGCACCCAGTACATTAGTTTTTACAGCTTCAATAGGGAAAAATTCACACGAAGGAACTTGCTTAAGGGCAGCAGCCTGAAATATATAATCCACACCTCTTACCACTCGTTTCACAGAGCGATAATCTCGCACATCACCAATATAAAATTTTACTTTGGGGTTATTTAATTTTTTTCGGAGGTCGTCCTGTTTTTTTTCATCCCGACTGAAAATTCTTATTTCTGAGAATTCTTCGGTTCTCAGAAATCTGTTTAAGACGGCGTTGCCGAAGGAGCCGGTACCGCCGGTTATTAGTAATGTTTTATTCTTCATAATTATTTATCTTATCTATTATCTGTTCTATCTTCAAAATATTTCTACTTGAATAAAGTTTTTCGGCATCCATTCTTGCATTTTTTATTATTTTTTCTTTTACTCTTAAAGGTAATTTAATAACTTTCTCAATAACCATTGCCAAATCCTGTGGATTATCCTTTTTAAATAAAAATCCATTGACACCATTTTTAACAACTTCCTCAATACCATCTACATCAGACGATATTACAATTTTACCAAGTGCAAAAGCTTCGACTATTGGACGAGAAAAATGAGGC
Organism: Microcaldota archaeon; assembly: GCA_964492665.1. Lineage (GTDB taxonomy): Archaea > Micrarchaeota > Micrarchaeia > Micrarchaeales > Micrarchaeaceae > JAJYXL01. The sequence goes on along the minus strand of CAZBLA010000006.1, from coordinate 11,839 downwards.
TTTGAAAATGGTGAAATTAATATATCTACATTATTATATAACTCAAATATATTATCCTGTAATCCTACGATTGTTATATTTTTATTTGTTTTCTTTAAGATTGTAAGAGCCTTTTTCATTTCCTTATATGGAGAAAACAAATATTTTATTTTTCTTTTAATACTATTTGCAACCTTTCCTTCAGGATAATAACCGGCAAATAAAATTTGATAATTTTTATTATTAATGTATTTGATGGAATTAACGATTGTAATAAAACCTTTGATATAACTATAACCGCCAACATACAAAATTTTAATTTGAGAATGGACGGGGGATGTTTTTTTGCGTTCAAAAAGAAAAAATCTCTTATCCGCATAATTATAAACAACTTTATAATTTTTATCAATACCTAATTTCTCTGCATTATATTTACTAATTGAAATAAGATAGTCCGTATTATTTATAATACTTTTTTTAATTAATGATTTTCTAATTCCAAAATATCCCGAAGTAAAAGTCTCTCTAAGATGCATAACAACTTTTAAATTCTCCTTCTTTGCCGCAAGTGCCCAATCCGATAATACCGAAGAATTTAAATATACAACATCTACATCGAATCGTTTTAATTCTTTAGGAGCAAAATAACACGCATTTAATTGCCATGAAATAAACTCTTTTACGTATATATGGGGTTGATACCATTTTGAATATCCTGTAATAAAATGTTGATAATACTTATAATACTTCGAATAAAAACTGCTCTTTACATAATATGATTCTATACCTTGTTCTCTAAAATAAACACCCCCTTCTTTATACTTAGTAAATAATACTTTAACCATATATTTATTTATATCAAGTGAACGTATTAAATTCAACAGACTAATGAAAGCCCCTCCAACACCAATTCCATGATGAATAAATAGAATTCTTGTTTTTTTCTTATTCTTCAAAATAACTATGATTATTATTTAACCAACTTAATAAAATACCCCATTTATAATAATTATAATCTGGTTTATTTGCAGTTAAAAAATTAGTATCAAATGAGGGGTCAAAATCTGAATTATTCACAAAGAACGTTTGATAAACATCCTCAATGGGTAAATCGTTAAAATAGGTCTTTGCCCACGTAGGTACTGGTAAAGAAAACCCTCTTTTTTTTGACAAATAAACTTCCGGTAACAAAACGTCTTTAAATGAATCTACCAAAACGGGTTTGTTATAGCTTTTATTAAACTTCATTTTATCCAATATTTTAAAAGCTACTTTCATTACTTCTTTATCAACAAACGGAACCCTCATTTCCAAGCCTGAAAACATTGAAACTGCGTCTGAATCACGAAGTAAGGTATTTATCATATAACGCTGAATTTCATATATTGAAACCCGTTCAATATCGCTGCCTCGATTAGTCATTAAATTTTCCAAAATTGAAAGAACCTCATCAGTTGAACTTTCATTAAAATTACGATATCTAATCAAAATATCATTCACAGACTTATTCCTGTATTCGATATGATTCTTTTTTAATAAAAATAAAACTTTTGACGGAACTCTTGAAGAAATAGTTTTATCCAACAAACTAAGATTTCTCGAATAAAAAACATTTTTATAAATTGGATAGCCTGCGAACATTTCATCACCCCCTAAACCTGATAATACAACCTTTACTCTTTGAGCAATTTTTTTTGATATTATGAAAGTATTAAATCCATCAATACTTGGAACATCTATGGCATCGATAAATTCTGTAAATAAATCGTTAAAATCAACAAAATCTATTAATATATTTTCGTGCGCAGAATTAATAAAATGAGCTGTTTTTTGAGCCACGCCCGTTTCATCAATCTTTTTGAATTTATTATCCTTATACCCTATACTATAAGTGTTTATACGTTTATTCAAAATTCGTGATGATATACCTGCAATAAGTGATGAATCAATACCTCCGCTTAATAAAACCCCAACAGGGACATCAGCAATAAAGTGTTTTTCTACAGAATCTATTAACGTATCTCGAACATCCTTTTTAACTTTTTCATATGAACCAAACTTATCCTGTTCTATAAAAGATGATAAATCCGAATACTTGTTTATTGACATTTCTCCTTGGGAATACAAAAGGGAATGTCCTGGTGGGAGCAGTTTAATTTCCTTTGAAATTGTTTCCGGAGCAATAAAAGAACCTGTATATAAAAAAGTTTGTATAGCGCTTTTATTCAAGTGAAATTTATTTTTTACACCGGATTTCAGAATAGCTGTCAATAAGGATGAGAAAACAAATGAATCTTCATTAAATAAATAATAAAGCGGCTTAATACCAAAAATGTCTCTCGCAAGAAAAATTTTCGAAAGTAATTTATCAAAAATTGCAAAGGCAAACATTCCCCTCAGCTTTCCAAGCATATTCTCGCCCCATTCGATATATGCTTTCAAAACAACCTCCGTATCAGATTCGGTTTTAAAAGTATATCCTTTTGAGCTCAATACGTTTTTTAATTCTTTGAAATTGTATAACTCCCCGTTATATGTAATAACAAATCTTTCGTTGTCATCAAATAAGGGTTGATCGGACCTTGAATCCACATCGATAATTGAAAGGCGTGTGTGAAAAACTTTACAAATATTTCCACCGTCTTCAAAATTCTTTAATTCAACAATTGAAGAATTGTCAGGACCTCTCTTAGATAAAGGGTCAAAAACTTCTCTATCGTTTAATTCTTTTTTATTTATATATCCGAAGATTCCACACATAACTATTTGGTATAAGGATTATAACCTTTATTTTCTCCTTTGACAAACATCCATTTCACAAAATTCCAAAAAGCTCTAAAAGAAGATTCGTTAAATTTTGGATTGATTAATCTAAGACTCCCCAAAAGAAATTTTATATTCACCCTCAGGAATGACATTATCAATGTTTTATAAAATACTGGTTTATTCATATGCAAATAATAAAGGGTTAGCGTTGAATAATACTGCCAATACTTAACTCTTTTACTATCTCTAATTGATTTCCCTGTAGTTAAATGCTCTATATGCCACAACTTCGCCTTGGGCGTATAAATCAATTTAAACCCTTCTTTTTTAGCACGAAGTGCATAATCGTTTTGCTCTCCATATAGAAAAAAATAAGTAGAGTAATAACCTACTTTTTCAAATATCTTTTTGGGTAACAACCAATAGATATCATCGGCCATACCCAATTCCATTTCTTCTTCATATTTTCCGGTATCTTTTTCACGTTCACCCTTGATATAAGGGGGGAATATCAATCGTTTTTCGTCTTTGGTATATTGCCCAATATATTGTAATGTATCGGGTTCATCCATATTATACACTTTACCGGATACAATGGCGGAGCCTTTATATTTTTCAGCAGTCATTACAAGTTCAGATATAGCATTTTTGTCAATAAAAGTATCATTATTCATAATCAAGAAATAATCAGGATTTAACTTTGAAGCTTCATCAAGACCTTTGTTAACTCCACCAACATAACCAAGATTATTTTCTATTCGAATGACATTGACATTATCATTGTTTTGATAATTTCTAATTAACATTAAATAGTCTTCGATTGACGAACCATTATCTATAATTATAATGCTATAATTATTATACATAGATTTATTGATCGAATCAACACAAATTTTAGTGTCTTTGTAATGATTATAATTAATTGTTACTACTACTACTTTTTTATTTTTTTCTATAATAGCCATATTTTATCAAAGTAAATATCAACGTTTTATTATAAATAACGAATAATAATGAGATAAAAAAAACTTTTTCAGGGTGCAAAGCATAAACTAACCAACCAAACATTGCAGAAGATGAAGAATGTATAATAAGCAACCCTAAAAAGTTATATATTATTAACAACAAAATACCATTATAACCGTTTTTATTTTTCAAATATTTATTATAGAGGAATACTTTAAATATAGTGTAAAAAATAAAGTACATAAAAATAACCATTGCAATAACACCACCCCCCATTAAAATAGTTTGGTTACCAACGTGAAGATCAGATGTTTTCATCCCTAAACCCGAAATTCCAACACCCATAAAAGGATGCTCTTTAAAAACTGCCATAACAGGCTCTGAACGAGAGGTTAACCTTTTGTTTGTACCACCTGCCGTTGGGTCACCATGCAATAGTAATTCAACGGTTTCAAACCGTTGTAAAGCATTATTAAACTGAAATCTTAATGGCTTATAATAGGTAACCAAAATAAAAACAGCAATAATTCCAATAACAACAGGTTTAATAAACCTTTTTCCTTCTGAGGTTAATAATATTGTTAATAGAAGGATAAAAGAGAATGAAATAATCCATCCTCTGGTTGCAGTTATAAATGTTGAAATTAATATTGTAATAATAACAATCTGCAAATAAGTTTTATTAAAGTGTTTTTCTTGATTGTAATAAAAATAAAATGATAAGAAATAAGCTAAAAATCTGAATATAGCACCAAATTCAGGACGAATAGTAACTTGGCTTTGAATTACATTCTCACCCAGAGAACGAATAAATGATGATTCTCCGCCTACTTCTCCTATTATAGAAATAAAAATAGGATCTCCTATTATTAAATAATACAACTGACCAAAAAAATTAATAAAAATCAAAACAAATAATATCTCAGAAATCTTTAATATATCCTCATAATCAATTAGTTTATTCAAAGAAAAGAATAAAAGAAATGAAGATAAAAACTTGATTAAAAACCAGTAATATCTTAATCCTGTATTGCCTCCAAAACCATTTGACCCAAAAGCAAGATAACCATAAAATAATAAAAATACCCCAAAGTAAAACCAAATTAGGAAAGGTTTTTTTACAAAGAAAAAATGAGGCTTAATTCTAATAGCTTTTATAAAAGCAGCAAGAGAGAATATTTCAAAATATTGAATATGTAGATTTGATAATATTTCGTAACCATGAAAACCAATTATGCCTCCTACATCAAAAGTAATAGTTGCTGCATACAAGATAAAGAATCCATTATTTTTACTCCTATAAAAATAAATTATGGTTGTAAACAAAAAAAAGCTAAATAAAATATTGGGTAGTAATTTCTTTAAAATAACAGTACCGAATAATAATAGCAAAAAAAGAAAAATATTTTTTGAGAAAACTTGGCCTTTAAACCCCTTACTGAATGAAGTAGTTATGTTCTCCATTAGCTTCTTTTATTTCTGATTAACGAGTATAACTTTTTAAGTATAAGCATTCTTTCACTCTTTTGCAATAGAAACCAAGAGAATAGAAGCAAAACAGGGCCCAAAACATAGGTTATATTTTTATTAATAAAAAGACCGGTTAATATTAACAATATGCTACCTATAAATAAATAAGCCATAATAAGTATATTTGAATTTAGATATTTAAAACCAATGCTTCTTTTTAAGTATAAAAGATAGACTATATAAAATATAACTGGACTTATAATAGCTTTTAGCATCCAACCATACAGCCCCCATTTTGGGACCGTAATATAAGTTACAATTATATCCAGAGTCATATATAATGTATAAAATGTAGCATGTTGTTTTATTCTTCCGGTAGGTGTCATAGATTGGGAAAAGATATACCACCAGACATAAAAAATTATACCAATAAAATGATAGGGAAGATAAGCAGCAGCAGCTAAAAATTCTTTTGAATAAAAAAGACGAATTAATACAACGCGAAAAGGGATAGCAAGGAACAATAAAGGGAGGAGAGCAAAAGTACTTAAACGAAATGCATCATTTAAGATACCCGATATTTCCTTATTTGATTTGGTTTCGGCAAAACGAGGATAAAGATAAGTAGAAAAGGAAGGAATAATAAAGCCCGTAAACAATCCTGCCCATGTAATGATTGGGCTATATAAACCTATTTTATCCACCCCAAGGTTTTCAACAACAATACTCCTGCACACAAATTCCGAAAAAATACCATAGGTTCCTACAAACAAACCAAAACCGGAAAATACCAGAAGCTCTTTAAGAAATTGTTTATTTACTTTTGTTTTTAATATGCTGCTTAACGATAAACCCAAACGTGTTAAATGCCTGCGCTTTGTAAAGAAATAATTAAAAAACAACGTTATGATGTAGGATAAAGGAATAAAGATTACTGCACCTTTAAGTTTGTATAATAATACAAGTGGTACAAATACTATCAGGTTGCTTATAATAATTCCCACACGAGCCAGCGAAAT
>CAZBLA010000006.1:0-5539 GCA_964492665.1 Microcaldota archaeon | reverse complement strand
GTGGTACAAATACTATCAGGTTGCTTATAATAATTCCCACACGAGCCAGCGAAATTGTTTTTATATCTTTAAAACCTTTAAGTATGGCGAAGGGGATGCTGTTCAATATCAGTATGGGAAACGAAAATAATCCTACAAAGAAGTATTTGTAATAGGTGTTATCTCCAAGCACATATACCGTCAGTTGTTTGGAGAAAATATAAAAAAGCACCAGTGTTAATAGCATAAAAAAGAACACTAATACGATATAAGATTTTAGGGATGCGGCAACCAGCTCTTTTACATTTTTATCATCTTTACTCTCCGCTATTTGCTTAACCACTGCATCGCTCATACTTAGCATGGTAAACTGCCCCATTTTACTACTAAGGAAAGTAAGCTGATTCACAATGCCAACACCTGTGGTTCCCAGTAGTACGGCATTTAATTTGGAGCGTACTATTCCGGCAATAAATTGTACCACTCTTGTCCCTGCAAGGTAAGAAGTATTCTTAATCAGTTTCTTTAATTCCATTTATCTTCTTTATCTCCCTAGCAGGCACACCACCTACCAGCGTATTGGGATTTACGTTTTTTGTTACCAAAGATTTAGCAGCAACAAAAGCATCTTTTCCTAATGTAACTCCTTTCAAAACCATGCTTCCTGCTCCAATATAGCTATTGTCCTCAATTAATATTTGTTTTTGCTGTGGCGGGTATAATTGTGTTAAAGGAGATTTGCTCATATCGATATGGGCGTCAAAGATGTATAATAATTATGTTTCAAGTTTCTTAATAACCTTAGCCGGAACACCACCAACCAAGCATTTACTTTCAACACTTTTTGCTACGGCACTATTGGGAGCTACTATCGAAAAACTTTTTATGGTTACATTTGGGTAAATGGTACAATTACCACCAACATATACATTACTCTCAATCACAATGGGTCCTGTTGGGCGAAAAGCATCTCTGCCTTTATCATTCAACGGAATACTATTTATGCACATTTGTGCTGAACTATGGCACCATAATCCCGTTGAAGGACCAGCGATATGAACATAATCACCAATGGTAATACTATCACTGGTATCCAGAATATTATTCACACCTATATAAGACTCTTTGCCTATAATAATCCTTCCTTTTCCTGTACCAACTATTTTTACACCGCTTTCCAGCATAGTATTATCACCAATAGTAATTTTACTTAAACGACAGTCAGCACCAATACTAACATTATTTCCTAAAACAACATCAGAAGATATTATACAGTTTCTCGATAAGCGGCAATTCTTTCCAACTTTTGCTTTTCTGGAAATAATAACACCTGTTTCAATTTTACATGTCGGGTTTTTTCTCTTAAAAAGAAATCTGTTAATCCACTTTCGTATCATAAATATTTACTTATCTTGTTTACCACTTTATAGCCAAAAGCATTATTTGATAATATCTGATAATGATATATATCCTTTGAAATACCTGTTTTAAATCTATAAATATCCGGTAAGCTATCCTTATTCAAATTACATAAATCGTAAAACTTTGTTCCCAGTGATTTGGATAGTTTTATCGCCTCCCATTGCAACAATTCCCCCTGTCCCTGATTTTTTACTCCAAATACAGAAGCCCCCTTATAATAATGCATATAGTTTTTATTTCCTAAAATAAACACTCCTGATATTGCTTGTTCATCTTTAAAGGCTAATAAGATAAATGCTTGTTTTAGGGGGGCATATTTCTGAAATATTTCTTTATAATAGTCATAAGTCAGATCATTATAGCCCAATTTATCATGAAGCTGTTTTAATATGGGCCAATATAAATCCAGACCTTCCAATGCAAAAAAAGACTTTATCTCAATTCCTTCTTTTACGGCCTTTCTTATCATATTTCTTCTCTTGGAATGGATAAGCTTTGAAAATATTTCATCCTCTGATAACGATAAATCAACCATTGTTGTTTCTCCCCAAACCGGATATTCTTTATCGCTGTCTTCATGAATGTATGGAAAGCCAACATAAACAACAGACTCGAAAAATCCTGTATTAAAATCATTTTTATCAACTATCTTCTCACCTATAAAACCGGAGTAAGGAATGTCATTTAACGGTCTAATATTATATTTTTTTAATCCGTATTTGTTTTTTATGATATGTACCGGTGCGGCAGATTTTATATTATCACGATTATCAACTAAATATAGCAATTCGGTATTGAACCTTCTTTCCATAATCCTATTAAGCATCACTTCATGAAAAACCGATCCATCATTGGACAATATTAAACGACTAATCTGATTGGTTGTGGATACGTCCGGTTTAATTAACTGATAATCTTTATATCGAAGCATTCTGCATATTTTTAGGTGCTTTTTAAATTTGATGTTAATATAGTGCGCTATTTATGGAACGCTGATACCGCTGATTGTACTGATTTGCGCTGTTTTTTATCTGTGTTAATCTGCCAAATCTGTCTAATCTGCGTTCTATTGTTTTATTTGGTTTTTTGTTTCACGGAGTTTCACAGTGGAAGCTCGGTGTTTATAAAAACTATTTTCTGGATCTCCATTTTGGGAGAATATATCTATTTGATAATTCTAAATTAACATCAACATTTTTTAAACAATCCTTACATACATTTTTATTAAATCCAAAATCTTCAAATAACACATCGGTTTCGTAGTCCTTACCACAATAATCACATTGTCTTTTTTCATTTTGTAAAAAGGGTGGTCTTATTGAAAATTCATCATGAAAATATGTTTTTGCTCCCATTAAATAATATTTTGATATTTCTTTCTCAGCACATTTTTTACAAATTGGAACAGTGTATTTGTTTAAACTATCCTTTTTTGCCGCATTCTCTCCACAAAAGAAACACATCATATTATCTGCGACTTTTGTCGAAATTGTATATGATTGAGCTCCCAAATGATTAAGAAAACTATTATCTAAAATTGGAGATACTTTATAAGCAAAAGACCCTTTTCTAATGTTTTTACCTTTATGTTTTCCATATTCAGTAAAAGAATAAAGAAAATCACTTCCTCCAACATCCAACGGAAAAAGCCGTGATTGTTGTAAGAAATTTTTTAATTGTTTTGGCGTATATTCATATTGAAAAAAAGGAGATTTGACAATCTTTCTGCCAATAATAAATTTTATTACATCTTTTATTCTTCGCTTTATTTTGTTTTTTCTAACATTCCATGATTTATTTGGAGTTGTAATAATTGCAATACCTCCCGGTTTTAATACCCTGTAAACTTCATCCAATACTTCTTTTGGACCTTCCTGGAAATGTTCAATAACACCAAAAGACAAATATCCACTTAATGAATTATCTGCATAAGGTAATTTTTTTACATCTCCTGTAATAAACTTAATATTATAACCTTTCTCTTTTTGCCATTTATTCAAATGCTCTATTGTCTCCTTAGAAAAATCCAGTCCTGTTATATTTATGCCGAAATTCGATAAATAGAAGTTGTACCTGCCGAGGCCACAACCCGCTTCTAAGACTTCTCCATACCGAGGAGTATATTTAAGTATCCATGGTCTTAAACCATAGTAATCCCACATTCTAATTTCAGACTCAATGGAAAGACCTTTCCATTCATTGGTCCAAACTTCAACTTTTTGCCCTAGCGATTCATTATTCATAATTAAAAACTTTTTAAATGTTCAATAACATACTCCACCTCTTCATCCGTCAAATCGGCATGCAAGGGTAGTGTAATAAACTTGTCGGCTTCTTTCTCTATAAACTCACAGCCTTTTGCAAAAGGTTTAAATAGCGGTTGCATAGAAAGCGGTGTATAATGACAACCTGTGGCAATTCCTTTTGATTTAAGGTAGAGCATCAGTTCATCCCTTTTTTCGGCACGAATACCAAACATTTGATAAACATAAGTCTCCGGTTCGTAGGGTAGCAGGGGTTTAATGCCGTCGAGCCCCTCAACACCTTCCATATACATCCGTATGATTTCGGAGCGGCGGGCATTCATTGCGGGTAGTTTTTTCAATTGTGCCAAACCTATTGCCGCAGCAAGGTCGTTCATATTGTATTTATAACCTAAAACATTCAGTTCGTAAAACCAATGTAGGGCATCATGATTGGCATCGGTATAGGCTTTGGCGGTTTTCCAGTTATCTTTGTCGATACCTACCCAACGCATGGCTTTAACATCTTTGAATAATTCCGCTTGGTTGGTAACCATCATTCCTCCGTCGCCGGTGGTCATTAGTTTTTTCTCTTCAAAACTATAACAGCCGATATCACCCCAGGTGCCCAGGGCTTTTCCTTTGTATAAGGCACCCGAAGTATGGGCACAGTCTTCTATAACTTTCAGACCTTTTTCTCTTGCCCAAGGCATAAGCTCGTCCATTGGCACGGGGTGTCCCGCATAATGAACAGGCATTACAGCCACAACATCCTTATCCCATTTTCGTTTCATATCTTCCAAATCCATGCCCAAAGTTACGGGGTCGGAATCCACAAATACGGGAATCAGGCGGTTGTATAAAATTGCACTTGCTGTGGAACTGAATGTAAGAGAAGGAACTAACACCTTCTTGCCTTCGGGGAAATTGAAAACAGCGAGAGCTAGATGTAAAGCAGCGGTTGCCGAGTTTAATCCTATGGCTACTTCTGCTCCGACAAATTCAGCCCATTGTTTTTCAAATTCGTTTACATTGGGACCAAGTCCAACCCACGAACGCTCAAAGGCTTCTTTTATGTTTTGTAATTCTTCTTCTCCGAAGGAAGGTTTGAAAAGTCTTATGTTCATATCGAGAATTTTTGTTTCACAGTGTTACACTGAGTTATTCACAGAGTATCACTGCATTATTTTATAATATTAATCTTTTTATTCCGGTTTTAAGGCTCTTCACATTGAAATTTATTAGTAAACCGACTTTCTTTTCAGCAAAACGCAAATAGGTTAATACCTGTGCAATATGCACATCATTAAATGATTCTACCGTTTTCAATTCAATTACAACTTTTTCTTCAACTAAAATATCTATTCTGTATCCATAGTCTAATTTAACTTCTTCATAAATTAATGGAACAGGCTTTTCAATTTCGACTTTTAGTCCTTTCTTTTTTAGTTCATAGGCTAAGCATGCTTTATAGGCCGACTCCAACAAGCCAGGGCCTAAGGCAGAATGAACCTTATAAGCCGAATCTAAAATTTCATGTGTTATATCGTTTATCTCCATTTTTAAGAATAATATCACAGTGTAACACTGTGTTTAACACTGAGTAACTCTGTGTAATTAAATCCCTGCGTATTCTTTAATAAACTCCTCGAAAGTCATATTCTTTTGATCCTTATCAGATAGAATCGGCTTATTCGTTGGCCAATTAATGCCTACTGATTTATCATTCCAAAGCAATCCTCTTTCATTTTCAGGCGAGTAATAATTATCCACTTTATAAACTACTTCACTTATGTCCGTTAAGGTACAGAATCCATGGGCAAAACCTCTCGGGATGAAAATCATTTTTTTATTCTCGGCCGTTAATTCGATACTATCCCAATGCCCAAAAGTCG
>CAZBLA010000005.1:17139-20211 GCA_964492665.1 Microcaldota archaeon | reverse complement strand
GATTGCATAAATGCAGAGGAAGCCTACACCTTTAGGTGTAGGAGGATGTCACTTTATGTAGTAACTGCCGATATTCCTATTCCACTGCATAGCCAAAAGTAGTTATGTAACTATCTAATCTATTTTTTGCTGTAAAATAGAAGTAGCGGAATAAAAGGCGATTTGAACATTTATTGTAACATTATTAAACTCTTACATTAATTAATATATGTTGTGATTATATGAAAATATCAGAATCCGAAGAGTTCTATAAAAAGGACGTTATGAATGGAGAGGATATATGCTCTACCTGCGAAGCTTGTGGCGATTGTGGTGGGCCTGCTGATATGTGTGGATCTGCTTGTGATTGTAATTGTATTAACAGTGGCCCGATAATAAAAACTAAAATAACAGAGATGCTTTAAAGCAAGGGGGATTATTATGAAATTATCTCCTTTTGTATACAAATTTAGTGTTGCCGGAGACGTATTATGTATGTATCACTCCATTTCTTTGAAGAAGATCTATGTTACAAATTCTGGATATAAGGAAATTTCTGTAGCCATTTTAAATAATAAGAAAACAAACGTAATTAGAAGTTTGATGAAACAGAAGTTTGTGGTTGCAGATGATTATAATGCTAATACTATAACAAATAAAATTTTTTTAGTCTATCGGTAAAGGAGCCTTCTCCCGAACTTTCATATATACTGCTGACAGATGCGTGTAATTTTAGATGTAACTATTGCTATATAGAAAATTTGTTGGCCAAGACAGGGAATATTATTACGGAGGAGGAGGCAGACAAGATAGTAACTGTTATATCAAATAATGCAGCAAACAAGGAAGAGTATCGTATTATATTCTATGGTGGAGAACCCACATTGAACGAAAGTGCGATGAAGTATATAGTCAAAAAATTGACAGATGCGGATAAAAACAAATTTAAATTTGGAATAGTAACCAATGGAAGCTTAATGACTGATGATTTAGCAGAATACATGAAAGAGCATGATTTTGGTGTTGGTTTATCACTTGATGGATGGTGCGGACTTAATAAAAAACGAGTTACATCAAGCAACAATGAGACGTTTTATAAAACACTTGAAGCACTTGCATTACTTAAAAAGCATAATGTTAAAACATCAATCTCCTGTACAGTAACAAAATACAATTATTTGTATTTGGATAAAATTGCGGACTTTTTCCATAAATTAGGAGTAGGTGGCATAGGGTTCAACATCATTCTAGATTCAACTAACATAGCATATGCTGTAAAAGATCCCAAACAACTCTCATATTATATGTTCAAAGGTTTTGTTAGGGCTACTGAATTGGGTATGTTTGAGGATAGAATAGGACGAAGGAGGGCAGCGCCATTTTTTAACGAAATTCCAAAGTTATACGATTGCCCAGCATTTGGCCAGCAGATATTCTTTTCACCTAAAGGTACGCTTGGACCCTGCCAGGCTTTTTATACAACAAATTTTAATCAGGAACCAATAACAGAAAAATTTGATGTTCGCAATAGTGAGATAATGAAGAAATGGATAAAGATGGGCGCTCCTTTCAGCAGCGATTATTGTATTAAATGTCCAGCAATAGGGATATGTGGTGGATCTTGTGCTTATGATGTTTATACGAAAACTGGAAAATTAGGATTTATAGACCCATATTTTTGTAAGTTCATGAATTAATTGATTATTATTATAAGACAAGAGTTCACAGAATATCAATAATTAAATTGAATAGTGAATATGCTACAAATTTCAAACGATTTGTAGATAGACTGAAATCTGAATCCGGAATTCTTATGAGCGTAAACCAAATTGATGACGTCGAAGACTGGATGGGGCATGGTATTATGATGATGAATGCCAAAAAAGAGATATTCGAAATAGCTATAAACAGATCAAGCGCAGAAGTCATCGGATTCTGCAATGTGGTTAAGAATAGAAATAGATACGAGATAGGTGTAGCAGTAGACATTGAATCTAGGAAACAGAATATTGGAGCACGACTGATGAAAAAGGTATTGACTGAAGCAAAGAAAATAAATATAATTTCGATTTATGCGCTTGTTGATGTAAAGAATATAGCTTCGGTCGCATTAATAAAAAAGAACAAGTTCATCTTTTCGGGAACTGAAGATAAAAAAGATGTTTACAAAAGGATATTGTAATACTCTCGTTTTTATTAATTATTTTCATTGCCTTCAAAACTTTCTGACTTTGGGACAAAAGTCAGAAATCATCATTTCTTGAGAAATATAATATAAAGACACTTTCCGACATATTTTTTCGGGACATTTACTTTCGCTGATGTATCGAAAGGTGTTGCAATTTTCTAATAAATTGCCTCAACTCCATCCTCTAATATTATCTTTTTCTATTTAAAATTGGAATATATAATTCTATAATTGTCACGAAGTAATAATAACTATGTATCTATTGAGTAAAACACTGTAAAAACAAATAAAGTCATTTTTCTTTAGTTGTTGGACAACCCATACGTTGAAAAACATATAAATATCTTAATATGTGCTAAAGATACCATTAAAATGGTGTGGATATGGAATCAACTAAAAATATAATACCAATAGACCTAAGAAAAGAAAAAAAACCAGAAGATAATATATCTGCAACACAGATGCGGATTAATAAAGAAAAGCTAAACGACTTATTAAACAGTATAGAAAATATCGGAGCCACAAAAAAAGCAGCAGATTCGATAGTATCCTATATTGAAAATGGATTAAATTCTAAAGACGAAAGAGATAAAAAAATATATGAACTACTTTCCTTTACAGAACAGCTTGGAGAATATGCTATTGGAAGTTACTTAAGAGCAATAGATACTACTGGGGCTGTTAAAGAACTTACAAGTACAAGTGTTCTTGAGTTTGCAGCATCAATCAGCGAGAATGCTGCTGAAAGCTACTTCGATGCTATAGAGAATACCGAAATTCTCGGAGAACTTACAGGCGAAGCGGTCAAAGAACTTACAAGCAAAAGAGTTCTTGAGTTTGCAGATTCAATAGGAGAAGATACCGCTGAAATCTACTTTAATGCTATACTTGGTACAGGAGAAGCG
>CAZBLA010000005.1:0-17039 GCA_964492665.1 Microcaldota archaeon | reverse complement strand
AAAAAACTCACAGATGAAAATATTCTTGCATTCGCAAGATCAATAGGAAAAGATGCTGCCGGATACTACTTCAAGGCAATAACTAATACAGGAGAAGCGAAAAAACTCACAGATGAAAATATTCTTGCATTCGCAAGATCAATAGGAAAAGATGATGTCAAAAGCTATTTTGATGCGATGACTGATACAAAACCAGCCGAAGAACCTATGAATAGAAGGATTCTTTCAATTTCAGAGTTTGAAGGGTCAATCGGAGGATATGCTGCCGGATACTACTTCAAGGCAATGATTAATACAGAAAAAGACAGAGAGCTTACAGATGAAAATATTTTTAAGTTTGCTGAATTGATTGGAGGATACTCCGCCGATTATTACTATAAAGCAATGATTACAGAAGCAGTTGAAGAAGCGAGCTCAGGAGATTTTGTAAAATCAATTGGTGAAAATATAGCCGATTTTGTAAAATCAATTAATGGAGATGCTAAAGATTATATTGGTGCAATAGCCGCAATAGAAGAAAATAAGGATGTTAATGTAACTATCCGTAAGTTTGCAGAATCAATTGGTAATTCCGTTGCCAAAAGCTACTTTAAGAGAATGGGGAAGTAATATGAAAGCGGTTTAGGAACTTACAAGAGTTCTTGCATTCATAACCTCAATAGGAAAAGGATTCAAACTAACCAGTTTGATATTGAATTTGCATTGGTGCACTTATTATATCAATCTTTATGGGCCCGCGGAGAATCGAACTCCGGTTCTCAGCGTGTAAAGCTGACGTCTTACCATTGGACTACGAGCCCCTTTTTGTATTTTCTTTACAGAATTCATTTATTCTGTTTAAAGCATCAGTCAATATCTCTTCTGTTGCGAGCGAAACCACTCTAAAATAATCTTTCATTCCGAATCCATAACCTTCACGGACCCAAACTCCCTTTTTTTTCAGTAATTCAGTCATAAATTCTGTACCATTCTTGAATCTAAGTTCATTTATATGAATCTTTGGGAACAGATAAAAAGCCGCGTGCGGTTTTATTACATCAATATATCTATTCTCGGAAAGTATTTCGAATGTTAATTCAATCCGTGATTCTATCTCTTTAAGCATCATTAACAATTCTTTCTTATGTTGTGATACATTATTTAATGCTTCTGTTACCGCATATTGGGCAGGTGTATTTACTGAGAGTCTAGTAATGACATAATTAGACAGTCCATCTTTAATCTGCATGGACTTTCTGTCATGTTCAGGTATTATGATAAACCCTATCCTGAAACCAGTCGCATTGAAATTTTTTGATGCTCCGTTGAGTATGATATGCGGGATTCCCTTTGCAACTTCCCCAAGACTAGTGAACTTTGTTTTTTTGAAGAGTATCTCATCATATATCTCATCGCTTATTGGTATTATATCATACTCATTTGAGATTCCTACAATCTCCCTCAATATTTGCCTGCTTAACACAGTGCCTGTCGGATTGTTAGGTGTTGTCATCAACATATATTTTGGCAGTTTATTTCTAGGCAATCCTTTGAGCTTCCTTTCCAATCTGTCAATATCTATGCTCCAGTCATCTTTTTCGTTATATATGCTGAATATGGCATTTCCACTGTGCATCATAAGATAAGCCAAATATTGTGGGTAATAAGGCTTGAAGATCACTGCGCTATCTCCCCTATTTATCAAACTGCTGTTTATGTAGAACAGAGCTTCTGAAACCCCATTCGTCACTATGACAGAATCATCATCAACATCCATGCTGTACATGCGCTTATACCTCTTTGATACCGCTTCCTTAAGCCTTAATGTGTCTGCGCTTCTTGAATAACCAGTCATATTCTTCTTCAATGCGGATATGTATGCGTCAATTATATATCTTGGGGTTTTGAAATATCTTGTTGGATCCCCTGTATTTAATCTTATTATCTTTTTTCCTTTTCTGGTCAAATCTGCCGCAAGCTTGCTCTCTTCTGCCATGACAGTTCTAGCGAATCTGCTCCTATCAGAAAGTATTCCCATACATGCACCTCAGTAATTATTGACATATTGATATAACTATAATCTATATATTAAAATATGTTTAGATTTCCTTCAGATGCGCTTCTTTTATTATCAACATACCCCCATCTCTCTCTTCATCTATTTTTTGTTTATCTATAACTATCTTCTTAGAAAACTTTGGAGCATTCAGAACAAATGTCTCTGCTTCACCTCCATCAAACAGCATATTGATCTTATACTTCTTATTCAAATATAACAACTTATCTATCATATCTTCGTTAATATGTCTTCCGAGATATGTGTTGTCAAGTCCTTCTGCCGCAACTTTTGTTATTATAACATCATAATCTTTTGAGAGTATTTCAAGCTCCTTCAATGGATCTATACCCCATAATGGGGATATGTGCCGTATATTCAATTGTTCACACATCTCATTAATTCTGGATCTTTGATAATTGCTTGCTACCGCACCCGTGATCAGAACAGAAATATCATTACTTCGGAGTGATTCTTCAATATCTCCCAATTCTTTTTCTTTTTCTCCTTTTGTTTCAATCATTATCTGTCTAATTCTCATAGATTCAGCTTGTAAATGCGAAAATCTGATATTTGCTCTATGAAACATGTAACTATCAGCATTCTCTGGCTGTACAGTTACCAACAAATCCGATTCAAATCCAATTTCAGAAGCCATATGCAAGGCAAGTGTTGAATCCTTTCCTCCACTGAACAAAGTAGCTATCATCATCCCATCTAATAATATTTCATCAATTCTAATAAAGGTATACATGAACAGTAACAATTTATTGAAAACATTTATTAATACTTTTCATACCTTCAGTATAATAGGATTTTGAAAAAATAACATTTAACATATTTTTGGATGATCACATGAAAGGATACAAAATGCTGTAAGACTAATGTTTAAATCCATTGGTTGAATGACATAAAAATCAAGTAAACAAATCCAAAAATTAATATTTAATATAAACATATCTCTTAATGAAGTGTTTAAATGGCGGAAAATATGGATATTACATGGATGACTGGAGGAAAGCAGGGAAGCGGAATAGATGTTGCTCTTGGTCTGTTTTCAAGAATAATGATGAAATATGGTTATAGCGTATTCGGCTACAGGGAATATTTTTCAAATATAAAAGGAATGCACAGTTTTTTCACGGTTAGGGTATCATCCACGAAAAAAAACTCTCTCCCGAGCAAAGTTGATATTGCTGTATTCTTCGATAAAGAATCAGTGATAGGAGAAAAGAATATGCATTCAGAAGTCATACATTACGGGCATATACTAGATGTTGTTTCTGGCGGTACACTGATTGTTGACACATCTTTCGACAAGTCATTAATTAAAAGGAATGATATACATCTACTACAAATAAATACATCGGAAATCATCAATGCAGTTGCTTCTAACCTGAAAAAACCAGCAGGTGCAATGTCGATCACAAAAAATATAATAGCTGTCACCTCCTCAGTATTCCTCTTGGGTATAGAGGAATCAGTGATAAAGGAGATGATCAAGGAAGAATTCCGCACCAAACCAGTAACTGTAATAGAGACGGATCAGCTAATAGCCGAAGAGACTATAGACTACATGAAAAGAGAATCAATAAAACCAACAATGCTGTTGGAGCAGATGCCTAAGAAAGAGCGTATGTATACGGAGGGATTCACATCAACAGCTTTAGGGAAAGCTATAGCTGGTTGCAAAATACAGATATATTATCCTATAACTCCTGCTAGTGATGAAAGTATATTTATAGAAGGACATCCTGAATTAGGGATACGGGTTATACAACCGGAAAGCGAGCTTGCTGTAATAGCGATGCTGACCGGTGCTGCAATAGCTGGAGCAAGAGCAGCGACATCAACATCAGGTCCAGGATTATCATTGATGACCGAAACAATAACATATGCGGGTATAACGGAAACCCCAATAGTGGTTGTCAATCATCAAAGAGGTTCTCCAGCAACCGGCCAACCGACAAGGACAGGACAAGGTGATCTACTATTCGCGATAAATCAGGGACATGGCGAATTTGGCAGAATCATACTCGCTCCAGGAACCGTTAACCAGTATTTGGAGCTGACTGCGAATGCATTCAACTATGCGGAAAAATATCAACTTCCAGTCATAATTGTTGGCGAGAAGGCGATAGCTCAAGCATCCTTGTCTATGGACACAAAGTTTGTTGAAGATTTCAAAGCATCATACAGAATAGACAGAGGAAAATTCAATCAAGGAGAAATCAAATCTGATGGTGGAGATTATAAAAGATTCAAATTTACTGATGACAACATATCAGAGAGGATCAGGCCAGGAAATAAATCAGCAGTCATGTGGCTGACCGGAGATGAGCATGATGAATATGGACATCCGTATGAGGAACCTAATAACCGCAATAGGATGATGCAGAAAAGGATGGGAAAATCTAATCTGATACTCTCAGAGCTTAAACAAAATGAGAAATATGAGCTGTACGGAAATCCATCAGAATCCGACATCCTAATAATCAGCTGGGGGTCTCCCACTGGCGCCATACTAGATTGCATCACAGACAAAGAATCATTCCTGCAACTAAAATTAATAGAACCTCTTCCATTCGAAGTAGGCGATATGATAAAAAAGGCGAAGAAGATTGTTTGCATTGAACAAAGCTTACTTGGACAGCTTCGTACACATATTGCATCAAGAACAGGAATTATGATAAAGAATCAGATATTGAAATATAATGGCAGACCAATAAAATATGATGAACTTTCCGAGGCTATACAAAAAATAAAAAGGGGAGAAACAAAGGTGTTGTTGAATGAGTATTAATATAAAAGATTTAGATCCGCATGAGATGAATGATTGGTGTCCAGGATGTGGAGACAACGGAATACTTTCAGCATTGAAAAATACAATAATCAATCTGGATATAGATCCGCATGATGTTGTTGTCGTGTCTGGAATAGGCTGCTCATCGAAACTTCCGAATTTCATAAATACGAATGGTGTACATACGCTTCATGGAAGACCAATCCCGTTTGCCGAAGGCATAAAACTATCAAATCCTAATCTTACGGTGATAATAGATAGTGGAGATGGCGATACGTTTGGGATCGGAGCCGGACATTTTATAAGTGCAGGCAGAAGAAATATTGATGTAAAACTATTTGTACATGATGATGGTGTGTATTCTTTAACGAAAGGTCAGGCGAGTCCCACTCTACCCGAAGATAGAAAAGTGAAAGGCATACCCGCCCCAAACATAAACAGTGCGATCAATCCACTCCAATTGGCATTATTCTCCGGTTATACCTTCATAGCAAGGACAACGAGTTACAACCTAAAGGAACAAGTAGCTATGATGTCAAAAGCGATCAAGCATAAAGGTCTCGCGATGATTGATATACTTCAGGGATGTCCAACCTACAATTCAGAGTTTACATCTCCGCAATGGTTCAATATGCATACAAAACCTCTTCCTGACACGTTTGATCCCATAGTCAAAGATCCGACTGACAGAAAAGAGATCAATGCAAAGAAGAAAGCTGCGATGGAGATGATAATGCAGGACGATGATGAACATCTTCAGACTGGCATATACTTCCAGTGGGAGAATCCAGACACATTTGAGAGTAGATTAGAAAGTAGACATATACCTTCTCCGATAAGTCAGAAGATAGCAGATGAGGAAGGTAAATCAACAGTGGATATTTCAAAGATTTTGGATTCACTCGTTGTTTAATCTATTAAAATTTTATCTGATAAAATTTTGTGGTAACATGCCTGATGATAACCAGCGATCTATTGACAGAAATCTCCAGGGAGTGTTTGTTAGCTCATTTGTAAAACAGTTGAAGTTCAAAAGAAAAACCTACAGTACAATTGAGAATCCGGGAGGATTCACATCTCTTATAAATATGGACAGATTTGCTATAGCTGCCAATACTGACGGAATTGGAACAAAAGTAATAATCGCAGCTGAGGATAATAAATGGGATACATTGGGTATTGATTGTATAGCAATGAATGTAAATGATATAATAACCGTCGGTGCGGAACCAATAGCAATGTTAACTTATATTGCACTAAAGGAACCTAATACCAGAATTGCAAATCAATTAGGTATTGGTTTTAATGTTGGTGCGGAGATGGCAAACATATCAATAGTTGGAGGCGAGACATCCATAATGCCAAGCATTATGAATTCGATTGATATATCAGGTAGTGCTATAGGCATAGTTCAGAAAAGTAAGATAATCAATGGAAAGGATATCAAAAGCGGAGATCTGATATTTGCACTGCAAAGTAGCGGTATCCACTCCAATGGTTTTACTACAGTGAGAGAAATTATGAAAAATAACGAATTAACTCTTAATGATAATTTTCCTCACGAATCAAAAAAAGTAAGTGCTGTCCTATTGGAACCAACAAGAATATATGTTAAGGAAATTATGGATTTGATGGATATTGTCGATATAAAAGGTATGGCTAACATAACTGGGGCGGAATTAGAAATCTATCAAGAATAAAAGATATGAAGTATATTATTGATAATCCTATAGAACCTCAAAATGTTTTCAATCAACTTATGGAAATGGGGAATCTTTCATACAGCCAGATGTTTGAAACATTCAACATGGGTATGGGGTATGTTGTAATCATAAATGCCAATAGCAAATCCGATTTTACAGATATCTTAAGAAACAAAGTTCCTTTTAAAGAAATTGGATATGTTGAAGAAGGTACAGGCATAGAAGTACAAAAATTTTCAATAAATTTTTCAGATTATTATTAATTAAGAAAGTTTCTATATTTTAGATATGAGAAGATGTCTATCCTAAAAACAGTTTGAAACAAAACCTCTTCCTGACACGTTTGATTCCATAGCTAAAGATTCTAACAACGTAAAAGGAATAAATGAGAAAAAAAAGAGAGCAATGGAAAATGATAATGTAGAACGATAAAGATTCGCAAACAGATATACACTTCCAATAGGGAATCTAAATACGTCCGAAAGAATAATAGAAATATATTATTCCCACTAAGTCAAGAGATAACCGGATGAAGAAGGCGGATTGGAAGTGAATATTTCAAGGCGATGAAGTTGATTATTGTTCGCTTTGTCTATTATTTTAGAATTATACTAGATAAACATATCTTGTTTAGTACACAATTTTCACAATGTTTCCTTCTTGATGTACACACATCACGACCCAAAGCTATGAACATACTGGTTAACTTTCCCCAATATCTCTTTTCAACTATTCTCATCAATTCCTCTTCTATAATTTTAGGATTCGTTGTTCTAGAAAGATTGAGCCTATTTGAAACAGTTACGCAATGGGTGTCTATAGCTATACCAAAAGTCTTTCCAAAAGCGTAGTATAACACCACATTTGCTGTTTTCCTCCCAATTCCAGGAAGCATGACAAGCTCTTTCATTGTTTGAGGTACAATGCCTTCAAAATCGTTTATTATCATTTTAGCGGAATTAATTATATTCTTCGATTTTGATTTATATAAACCAATTCTTCTGGTATAATCATAAAGATCGGTAGGTTTAAGTTTTAAAAATGCCTGGATATTCTTATACCTTCTGAATAATTCAGGGGTTACTCCATTCACAGAAGTGTCTGTAGTTTGGGCGGAGAGCATTGTAGATACAAGAAGTTCCCATGGGTTGTCAAAATCCAAAGAGATATGCATTTCAGTCTTATATCTTTTTTGCAATAGAAATACGATTTTACTGATGTAAACCTTCTTTTCACCAATATTCATAGATCAGATTATTAAACAAAGAATAAATATGCTTAGTATAAAGTTAATATAGATGATTGAATGATTATAGCAGATTTCCATATACACTCCCGATATGCGATGGCATGCAGTAAAAGCATAACAATAACATCTCTCGGAGAAACTGCACAGACAAAAGGAATAAATCTGTTAAGCACAGGGGATATCTTACACAAAGATTGGCTTGCGGAAGCGGACGATTCCCTAGAGGAAATAAATTCAAGCGGATTGTTCAGATTAAAAAACAGCGACATCAAAACAAAATTCATATTAGGTTCCGAGGTTTCAACAATATTTACTGATAAAGGAAAAGTTAGAAAGATACATAATTGTATACTTCTGCCAAATATGGAATCTGTAAAAAATCTTAGAGATCGATTATCTAAATATGGGAAAATGGATTCTGATGGACGCCCTATACTGTCTATGACAGCTGCCCATTTTGTTGAAGAATTATTTTCGACAGAACGCAATTCATTTATATTTCCAGCCCATATATGGACGCCCTACTTTGGAGCATTAGGAAGCATATCTGGATTTGATTCCATAAAAGATGCATACAAAGATCAAGCAAAACATATATATGCAATAGAAACCGGGTTGAGCAGCGATCCTCCAATGAATTGGATGATATCCAATCTGGACAAATATTCGTTAATATCAAACAGCGATATGCATTCTCTAATGAATATGGGAAGAGAAGCTAACATGGTAGACATCAAACCCGAAAAGGCAACATACTCCTCAGTCATAGAATCAATAAAGAACAAAGAATCAAAAAAGATAAAAAGGACAATAGAATTTTATCCAGAAGAGGGAAAATACCATTACGATGGACATAGAGACTGCCATTTCTCATCAGATCCATTGTCACAAGACATAACTTTATGTGATGTATGCGGAAAACCTCTGGTTATGGGTGTCCTTCATAGAGTTATGGATCTTGCTGATCGACCTAAAGGATATGAACCAAAAGGACATGTTCCATACACCAACATAGTTCCATTGATGGAAGTTATATCCTACTCACTGAAAAAAGGAAAATATACGAAGACAGTAAAAGATATGTATGACTCTCTGATAAAGGAGTTTTCTACGGAATTTGATATACTCTTACAAGCAGATATCGATATGATAACTGAAGCATCTACCGATGAAATCGCAAATTCAATCAGAAATATACGAGAAAAAAACATAAAGATAAAACCAGGATATGCCGGGGTATTCGGGAGTGTAGACATGCTTCCGGAAAGATATGTTTCTCAAACAATAAATAAAAAACAGAAAAAACTATAAATTTTTATTCGTAGAGCAAGAATACTACGACTTTTAAGTCGTAGACGAATTGCATATTACAATAAATCAAAAGGGGCAAAGCCCCTTATCTCATAATTTTCATTATTCCCTTGGTTCCATAACTCAAGCACGAAAATCAATTCCGTTATCATACCTATCAAATAATTCTGGTATTGCCGTAAGGACCATTTGAGTTTAAGCTCTTAACAAATCTCCAAACCCATCAAGTCCATTTCTTCCTTTTCCTCCCTTTTTGTAATCCAATGTTTCTCGTGCTTCCTTTCCTATTGCTGAATTTGGTGCTGAATCTGGATATTCTTTAATCAAGTCTGCAAGCGTAATTCTAAATGCTCCATATTTTGCTGCAATCTCCATTTTAACGAATGGGGGATACAAATCTTTTGCAATCTTATCTAATGTAACAGGATGTGTATGGTTGCTACGTGCAATATGCCCAGCAACAGTAGCTGCCATTAATTCATCATCCCATCTTTCGATTATTCTCAAAAGTCCATCTAATGTTGAAGGTAACTGTGTATGGTCTGCTATTTCACATAAAATAAGAGGATCTGATGTATTTTCTGCTATCTTCTCCAACTGATTTTCTGCGTTATCACTTCTTTTTTTGTCTCCTCCTCTTAATCCACCTTTTAACTCAGTTATAACTGTTTGCAATCGCTTACTTTCATCATTCGGCTTTTCTGTTTTCAATACCATAATAATCACACCCTCTCCTACTGCTTATGAGATATTTATGTGTTTCGTATATTCTGCTCTGTTGAATAAATACCAAAATAATCTAATATCAACTATAAAACTCTTCAATCAGTTCATCATTGTACATTCATTCAATATGTTAATTTTTACAGTAATCTCTTTTCCGATATTCTCCTTCTTTTCAGAGAACAAAGTTTCACCTACATGTCTCTTATACCTAAAAAAAGTGGATTCAACCAAAACCTTTTTTCCATAACCCCTTCAGTTTCCATTCTTTCTGATTACTCCTTCTCGGTTTTTTTGCCAGATAGTTGTTGAGTTTGTTTGATTCTAGACGTATCTTAACTAATTTACTATCACCTTACGCCGAGGTTTAAACCCTAAACTCCTATTCACCACATTCAGTTTTACAGTATCTCAGCAGATATATCATTCTTATCACACTATTCAGATATTTTTGGTGAATCATACGCTTTAGTAAAATTCCTTGAGGATTTAAAAGCTATTTCTTAACTTAATTCTTAACATAATAATCTGAAAATAAGGTTCAATACAAAATATCCGTTTTTTTGTAAAAGTTTTATTTTTTGTATAAATCAGCAGTCGTTTTCCTGTAATTTGAATATTCAACCAATGCACTCAAAGATCTTGCTGCTGTAGTTGGAGAACTGTAGACAGGAAGACCAGAACTTTCCATCATCTGATTATGTACTTGTGCATAATTGCCTCCTGGACTAACAACCACCATTGGTTTGTCAGTCTGACTTTTATACTGTATGAGTGTAGCTGCTACTCTCGAGTCTGCTCCTGGAGTCTGAAATAAAGATATAACCATTATCATATCTACATTTTTGTCCTTTGTAACAACATCTAAAGCTGCACTAAACCTTCTATCATCAGCATCGCCTGCCATATCCAATGGCATACGTACATTTACTATTGAAGGCATTACCTTTTTCAATATTGTTTTTGACTCTTCTGACATCTTCGCTAACTCCAGATTATTGAGGTATAAAGCATCGGTCGCCAGAACAGCGGTTCCGCCACCATTAGTTATTATTGCAACTCTTTTTCCTGTACATAATCTTTGTGTTTCAAATATCTTTCCAAAATATAACAAATCTTCTAAATCGGTTGCCCAGATCATACCAAACTGTCTAGCCACTGCCTTATATGCTCCCGCACTACCTGCAAGCGAAGCCGTGTGCGAATGTGCAGCTATAGATCCTTGAGGTGTAACACCCCCCTTTGATATGACTATTGGTTTCACCTGAGTAAACCTCTTTACCACTTCTATAAATTCTCTTCCTCTTTTTACACCTTCCATATAAAACAATACAACTTTTGTATATTTGTCTCTCATAAGATGTTCTAATATATCCACTTCATCTATCACTGTTGCATTTCCATAAGAAACAAACTTTGACAGTCCGAATCCTTCATGAGATATCATATCAAGCACAGTACTTCCTACCGCACCACTCTGCGACACAAAACCAACCCCACCTATATTCGGTTTATCTAATTTGAATGTTGGTAAGAACATAGTGTCTACTCTTGATCGTAGATCCATAACCCCTAAACAGTTAGGACCAAGTACTGGCATTGAATACTTATTTGCCATTTCCGAAAGTTCATCTTGTAAACTATCCTTTCCAACTTCTGAAAATCCTCCACTTACAACTATTGCACTCTTAACTTTCGCTTTTCCACATTCTTCTAAAGCTTTAGGGACATATTCTGCAGGTATTGCAATTACAGCAAGATCTACAGATCTTTTTATATCACCTATTTTTTTATATACTTTAAGACCAAGTATATTTTTATCAGACTTTACATTCACTGGATATAATCTTCCTGAAAAACCCACATTAAAATAGTTTTGCATTATGATATGTCCAACCTTATTCGGATTTTGTGATGCTCCAATTATTGCAACACTTTTCGGATTGAATATATGATCCATAGCTTTATACTTTCTCATCATATCACTTCAATATTCTTACATCAACAGCCGAATATCCATTTTTGTTTAGGATTACAGGATTAAGATCCAATTCAATTATATCCTTGTTATCATTCAACATCTTAGAGACACTGAGAAGCAAATCGGATAATATGTTTTTATATCTACTGTTAGGGATTATTATGCTCTTGGATCTCAACTGATCCAACATGGATAAAGCATCATATTCCTTTATCGGACATATTCTCATTGCAAAATCCCTAAATACTTCAACATATATCCCCCCGAGACCTATAAGTATAAGTTTCCCGAATTGAGAATCAGTATTCCCTCCTATTATCACTTCCAGACCTTCTCCTGCCATCTCCTGTGCAACTATCTTAAATGGTGCCAGTTTATTTTTTATTGCTTTGCTACTCAATTCATCATATGCAGATCTTATCTCTTGTTTTGTTTCTAAATTTAATTTTATAACACCATTCTTTGATTTATGTAATGCTTTATCCGAAATAACTTTGAGTGTTATCTTTTTTCCCGAATAAAAGTTTATAGCATCTTCTGCATTGTTTACATATTTTGCATTTGGTGTATCTATCTTATATTTATTCATCAGAAATAACGAATCCATATAATTCAAAAGTTTTGGCATAATATCACATCAATAACAAGAAAAAATCATATCACTCTAAAATATGCAAGCACTATAAGTATCATCAATATTACTATTATAACACCAAATATATACTGTATAATATTTCTTTTTTGCTTTGTTCCAAGTAACTCCCTTTCCATATCTGCCATATTCTGCTGTGTCTGTGCAGCCGATTCATTCATTGTAGACTGCTGTGTCTGTGTAATTGGTTGCAGAGGAATAGTTGAATTTAATTGAGTGGATTCAGACTGTTGGTCTTGAGTATTAATAACCGAATCTTCTGTTTGTTGAACTTCCTCTTTACCCTCTTCCGACTCTTGTAATGGTTGCACTATAGGTTCTTGCATGAGTGGCTGTTCAACCTGCTGTGGCTGTTCCGTATGTGTAGGGGGTTCTATTTTTGATTGTGTAAATCCTTTCTCTGTCAACAAAAGATCTAAATTTCCATTCCTAAAATTCGAAGTTATATATTCCTGACTATCAAGTTTATACAGATGCATTGCAAGATCTTTTGGACGTATATTCAGTGCCCCAGATATATCAATCAAAGATCTCTTTCCGGAAGATAACTGTACCAACAGAGCATGATCGAGCTGATCAATAGGCTCTAACGCTTTATTGTCAGCATCCTCAATAAGCTTCTTTCCTACATCTGTGACAGTTATTGAGTTCTGACCCAATATAACATTTGTAAAATCAACCAGATCTTTTATTTTTAATGTACCAAGAACATTCGAAGCATCAAAAAATGAGGAATTTATCAAACTTCCAAATTTTTCTACTACTGTATCCGGCTGTATTTTCTTTAATGACATAAGATCTATAAAATCTATCTCTTCAGACATATGATAACCCTAATAGAATAATTGTTACAGAACATTTAAATAATATTTTAAAAGATAGAATAATGCAAAGGATGTATAATCGTCCTTTTTTTACTTGTTACAAGTGGTGAACTATGAAAATAAAATTTTTTGGTGGAGCACAGGAAGTCGGCCGTTCGGCTATAATGATTAATGACGGTATAAATCTAATGCTTGATTATGGTACTATGCTGGGTAATACAATACGCTATCCCATATCAATACCAAAAGTGAATGCCGTTATATTAAGTCATGCACACATTGATCATAGCGGATCCGTTCCGGCACTTTTCAACGGAGCTGATGTTCCGATTTTAGGGACTAAACCAACACATGAATTTTCTATGCTATTGCTAAAAGATACACTGAAGATTGCACAAAACAACAAAATACCAGCAAATTTCAATAAGAGGCAAATGGATCAATTCGACAGATCATTTGTTGAAATAGATTACGGAAATACTAAACGTATAGGGGACATGGAAGTAACATTATATGATGCCGGACATATATGTGGTAGCGCTATAACAAGCATAAACAGATTAAATGCCAAATCAGATAATCGAATAGTCTATACCGGAGATCTTAAACTGTCTCCACAAACCTTACACAAGGGTTCTGATATAATAAAGAGTGACATACTCATTATAGAATCCACATATGCATTGAGAGAACATACATCTAGAGACAAACTTATAACAAATTTTATAGATGATATAAAATCCACTCTTGATAATGGAGGAACTGCTTTGCTGCCAGTATTTGCTGTAGGCAGAAGCCAGGAGCTCCTTTCAATATTGCATAAGAATGGATTGTCAGATAGGGTATATGTTGATGGAATGGCTACAAAAGCCACGGACATTGTGCTAAAGAATAAAAGATTCATATACAATCAGACAATACTTGAAAACGCGGCTAGACAGGCTATATGGATCAATGATGAATCAAAGAGAGACGAGGCATTGGAGGAACCCTCTATTATACTCACAACAGCCGGAATGTTGAATGGTGGCCCTGTCTTAAATTACATAAGAAGACTCAATAAAGATTCACACATATTCTTAACAGGATATCAAGTAGAAGGAACCAACGGAAGGTCTTTACTTGAAAAAGGAGTAGTAGAAATAGATAATAGGATTGTCAAGATAACTACTCCTGTAAGCTATCACGACTTCTCAGCTCATGCTGGAATGGGAGATTTACATGAATATGTAAAAAAAAGTAATGCAAATACTGTGATATGCGTGCATGGAGACAAAGATAACATCTTATCTTTTGTAGACTACCTCACTAATGAAGGTATTAAAGCCTATGCTCCTGCAGTTGGAGATACTATAGAAATATGATACAATAAATAAGTTATACCATATTTACTGCAGAAAACATTATAGGTAATATTGCTGTTGCATCACCATCAATAGTAACATATTTTGCATCTTCCTTAACTTTCCCCCATGAAACTGCTTCTTTAAGTCTTGCACCAGATAGACTTCCATCGAATTGTGTAGCTGTCGTTATGTAAATTGCATAATCAAGACCTCCTTTGAATTGATTCCACCATATAACATGATGCTTGCTTATCCCTCCACCTATCATCAATGCGCCTGTAGTCTTATGATCAAATGAAATATTGCTTAATTCTAATTCATCTTTAAGCACGTTGAGCTTGAAATCATGATCTTGAGAAAATATGGCAAGCTGGGTACCAAATGCACCATCAACTATCCCTGGATTATATATTTTCACATTATTGAGATATGCTTGTCTCAATATTGAATGTTCATCTTCTATCCTCTTTCCAAACTCCATTATAAGTTCGCTTGGGCTGTACTCTTTTTTGTAATCATCTGAATCATATATCTCCTGCATAATCCTCTTAAAATTATTTTCAATCTTCAAACCATATTCTCTGTCTTCCATAAACACATTACCTAGTCTATATATGTGGTTCTTGTGTAACATGGCATCGTCTGCATCAAATTTTCCTAAAGTGTATCGTCCTCCAAAAGCCCTAGCTATATCATGATCCAAAGTTCCGCATGTGGTTATTATTGCATCAAAATATTTTACAGCGCTTGAGAGCACTCCTCTCAATCCAGTAGACACAATACATGCCGGAAAAGACAGGAAGTTGAACGACTCTTTATCTTTTTCCATTCTATCAAGTATCCGTATCCCATCAATCATATGTTGAGCAGTAAATCCACCAATATTTTCCATTGATTCTATAAGTTCTTTTACAGACATGTCTTTCTTTAATCTTATATCTCTGATAGGATTTGAAAGTAACTTTCTTTTAATTAAATCATTATTTTCTTCCATATTTACACCATTAATCAACATTTAATTTTGAAATATAATACCTATAAAACTTACCGATATCCAACCCATCTAAACCACACGCATATAAAACCAAATTCCGCCAAAATATTTACAAAAATCACATTTTAGATAAACAAACCAACCCATCAAACACACTAACATATCTTTCCATAAGAAACAAACTTCTTTCATACCTTAAACATTATAAATTTAATTTCCTTCATGATCTCTCATACATAAAAACAAAGTATTTATAAAATATAACTCTATATAACTTATAAAGTAAATAAACTATTATTTGCTGTATTATTGGGATTTATCTTATTAAAAATGCCCTGATTGGGTGAATACATGCATGATAAAGAAGAACATAACAATAAAGAAAAACAAAAAAACTATCCCGCTTACAATTCTAAACGTTCTGAAAAGACTTACCTTCTTTATATAATATCCATAACAATTATAATAGTCCTTGCTTATTCTTTCATAACTCTAACTCGTAGTTACAATCCTAAAACGGGATTAACCCTTTCACATACAACAGTTTCATCTATTAACAATACCACCATACAAAACAACATCCATACATTTGTAAATCCTGTTCTGGTGAAAAAATTCATCAAAAATTATGGTGCAAATCTAAATTTAACCAAAAAGAGCGGTTTATTCGGAAAAGTCATATCAAATCATCCTCAATCTAATTGTAATTACACTATCTTCTATACCTATTATACTACTCAACAACCATCAATAATAACATCAAATGCAATAAATTACTCAAGCTTTAATAAAAGCAAACCTCTACTCTTATCATTTTCAGTAAGAATAATAAATTCATCAAACGCTACTGCTTATATCTCACAATTCAATAAAAACAAAGGATATTGCAACAACATAAAAAATAAAATCATAACAAACTCAACCTCATATTTATCCATCAGCAAAATACATAATCTAACTGTATACACACGGAAGCTATCGAACCTAACGAATAATGCTCTGAATCTCATTACTATACACTATTTAGGAGTTCGTCCAAATCTATACTGGTACTTCTCAAATGCGCTATACAAAAATACAGTTGTTGAACTCACAGTATGGGGATTTAATGGTTATCAAAATAACACGTACATAAACAATCAATATAATAGATTCCTATCCTCTTTCATTAACTACATAAACCGTTAACTTTTATATCTGACTGCAACAAATCTTATTCATAGAGCAAGAATACTACTACTTTTAAGTCGTAGATGAATTGCAGATTACAATAACTTGATAACCCTAGTTTTCAGAATAGAAAAAAATGCAATCAAAACATACAAAAATCCTGCAACTATGCGACCGAACACGCCAAAGTTTTTTTACATTATAAACTTTGAAGTATCTATATAAATTACACAAATATATGTGTAAAT
>CAZBLA010000004.1:19669-22218 GCA_964492665.1 Microcaldota archaeon | reverse complement strand
AGGAAATTGCAAAAGCAATGAATATCATAGTGACCAAAAGTTCGGGAATTTAGGATTTTATTACAAAAACTATATGGTGCCAATTGTACTGATGGCCAACTTCGTTGACCAATGGTTTTATATTTTTTGCATGGTTTACACTATTCATGGTATCACGTTTCTGGCAGAATTGCAGCACAAATTTTTATGCGCTATGCTGCCATTGACGAATATTTAGAAAAAAAGAGTATAGTTTATTGCGTCGTGATGTGCAATTCATCTACGACTTAAAAGTCATAGTATTCTTGCCTTATGAATAGAATTAATAAATAGTAGTTGGATAACTTTATTCATATATTCTGATGGAGTTTTGTGTGTTTTAATGATAGACATAAATGAAAGGGAAAGACAGATTTTAGATTATTGGGAGAAAGAGAGACCCATAGAAAAACTCAAACAGCAGAGGAAATCTAACAAAAAGTTTTATTTTCTTGATGGTCCGCCTTATGCTAGTGGAAATTTAGGAAGCCACCATGTATGGGTTGCTGCGGTTAAGGATGTTGTATTAAGATATAAAAGATATAGAAAATTTTATGTGCATGATAGGGCCGGATTTGATGTACATGGTCTTCCTATAGAAAATAAAGTAGAGAAGATATTGGAAATAAGAAACAAGAGTGATATAGAGGATAGGATAGGAATAGATAAATTTGTAAGGGAATGTAAAGATTATGCTAATAGACAGATACAGATTGCAGTATCCACCTTAAAGGAATTTGGTAGTTCCCTGGATTTTGATACAATGTATTTACCATATAAGGATGGATATATCGAAAAAGGATGGAATATTCTTAAAGAGATACATAAAAAAAAGTTACTTTATAAAGGACAGAATGTTTTGGCATATTGTCCCCATTGTGAGACAGTGTTGTCAGCTCAAGGTCCAGAGGTAGAATATGAGGATATAGAGGATATATCCATATTTGTTGAGTATAAGTTAGTGGAAAATCAGAAAGCAAA
The DNA here is from genome assembly GCA_964492665.1 of Microcaldota archaeon. Classification (GTDB taxonomy): domain Archaea; phylum Micrarchaeota; class Micrarchaeia; order Micrarchaeales; family Micrarchaeaceae; genus JAJYXL01. The sequence goes on along the minus strand of CAZBLA010000004.1, from coordinate 21,219 downwards.
AATAGATATAGGAAACAATGTATATCTTGTTATATGGACGACTACACCTTGGACTCTTGTATCCAACATGGCAATAGCAGTGAATCCTGATTCAGTATATGTTATTGCAAGATTTGGTGAGAAAAGATATATTATAGCTAAGGACAGATTTGATGATTTCTCTAGCCATATAGAAGAAAGTGTGATAATAGAATCAGAAGTTTATGGAAGTGAACTATTCGGATTGAAATATACTAGTCCGCTCTCTGAAAAAGTACCTAAACAGTCAACCTTCTCTAAATACCATAAGATTATAATGGGAAAAGATTTTGTGAATACGGATGAAGGAACAGGTATGCTTCATGTTGCTCCTGCCCATGGACCAGATGACTTCAAATTAGGAAAAACAAATAAGATACCATTATTTTCCCCTATTGATTCCCACGCAAGATATACAGATGAAGCTGGTGAATATGAGGGTATACTGATTCCTACTGAGGCTAACAAGATAATAATAGAGAATCTTAAGGAAAATGGTAGTTTGGTTTATACAAAAAAGATAACGCATAGTTATCCGCACTGCTGGAGATGTAACAGTAGGCTCATATATAACGCAACAACCCAATGGTTCATAAATATACAAAAACTTAAGAAAAGAATGATAAGAGCTAATGAAAAGGTGGTATGGCATCCTGACAAAGCTAAAGAGTGGATGCGCGAAACCATAAATAGTTCTCCTGATTGGTGTATATCGAGACAGAGGTATTGGGGTACACCGATACCGATTTGGGAATGTATAGAATGCGGATTCATAACCGTAATTGGTTCCGTAGAAGAGTTGAAAGACAAGTCAATTACAGATTATGATGCCAAAAATCTCCATAGACCACATATAGACTCGTTTGAGATCAAATGTGCGAAATGTAAGGGAGTATCAAAAAGAATAAAAGATGTGTTTGATGTATGGTATGATTCAGGTATAGCACATACTGCAAGCTTGTCAGATGATGAATTAAAGAGGCTTTATCCTGCAAACTGGATAAGTGAAGGAAGGGATCAATTGAGAGGATGGTTTTCATCACTTATTAGGACAGGGGTAGCAATATACAATAAATCACCATTTGAGGAAGTCACTATAGGCGGAATGGTATTTGATGAACTCGGGAGAGAGATGCATCGGCATTTAGGTAATTCAGTTCTTGCAAAAGACTTGCGAACCATAGTATCTAGTGACGGATTCAGGATTTGGTGTACCAGCAGACCACGATGGCAGGATATAAAACTCAAGAAGAAAGATTTTATTGAAGGTAACAACAATGTAGTAACTCTTTATAACATAGCGGAACTTTTGAAGGAGTTTTCTTTGATAGGTGGTTTTGATACACGCACGTTTAAACGTCCTGCTATGTCAATATTGAGAGTGGAGGATAGATGGATAATCTCTAAGCTAAATTCATTAATGAAAAATGTAATGGAAAGGATGGATGTTTATGACATTGATTCCGCAATAAGGATGATGCGTAGATTTCTTATTGAAGATATAAGCAGAGTATATCTAAAATTCTTCAAGA
>CAZBLA010000004.1:9289-19659 GCA_964492665.1 Microcaldota archaeon | reverse complement strand
CCCAGCTTAGGAAATTAACAAATATATTTGCATATATACTACATGATACTCTTATTCTACTTTCTATAGTTATACCTTTCTCTACAGAGTTTGTATATTTAGAATTATTCAGTAGAGAAAAGTCCAGTATCTTTATGAATGAGTATCCCAAGGTATCAAAACAGTTTATAAACAATAGATTAGAAAAACAGTTTGAGATAATAAATGAGTTGTCTTCTGCAATATTAAATTTGAGAGAAAGAGAGAAAATTAAACTTAGACAACCATTAAATTCTGTTACAATAGAATCAAACTCTGATGAAGTTATAGAAGCAGTAGAAGAATTATCTTCGGTTGTAGAATCGTTAACAAACATAAAATCCGTAAAAGTTATAAAAACGAAACAAACATCGAAAAGGATAAAACCAATATTTGCAAGATTAGGGCCCATATTCAAAGGCTATTCTCAGATAGTTGGAGAGGAATTGATCAAGACTGATCCGAATGAGGTAATTGATTCAATAAGTAGAAAGGGGGTTTATAGGCTCCGGACAATTTCTGGAACGTTTGATGTGAAAGAAGGATACTTTTCCGTAATTGAAAAACCTATGTTGGATAATACCTTAGAATCTGAATTTGGTGTTGTATCCTTGGATACACAAGTAACGGAAGAGCTCAAAGAGGAGTATATAACAAGAGAAATTATAAGAAACATACAGAATGTAAGAAAGGAGATGGGATTTAACAGAACTTCAAAAATAGATTTGTATGTAGTTGCAGATTCTTTTATATTAGAGGTTATTAATAAGAGTAAGAGTCAGATAAAGAAAATAGTAAAGGCAGAAATGATAAAGATATTGGAACCTCCATCCGATTCTATAAAGAAAGATATTGATATATCAGGAAATAAAGTAATTATAGGAGTGATCAGCTCCGGATAGCGGAAAGTTCCATATTTAGTTTTGTATTTCAATTATTTTGCTTTTATATGCTTTCCGTGTTTTCATGTTACTCCAACAGTCTTTGCATATACAAAGCTCAGAAGTTCTGGAGTTTTTTTGAGAACTTTTAACACAACTGAAACATATGTGCTTCTTGCAGTAACTGCACATAGTAAATCTATACATTTCTTTTTTACATCTTTCACAGAATTGTGTCATTACAAATACACCTTTATTAATTATTAAACATACTATACTTATTTATTTCTTAAATTTAATGATATTTAACTGGTTATTATGCAAGTATATATAAAAACATATGGATGCACTTTGAATCAGGCGGATAGTGGTATAATCCAGTCAATCCTGAAAGACAATGGCGTAAAAGAGGCAGATGAGGATAATGCTGATGTAGTTGTAGTGAACACATGCACCGTAAAAAGTTCCACAGAGAGGAAGATTAGTTATTATCTGAATAAACTCAATAAAACAGATAGAAAAATAGTGGTTACGGGATGTATGGCTGGTGCGAATCGTGATATAATCTCGAGATATGCACCTAATGCCAGTATAGTTACAACTTTTAATATACATAATATACATGAAGCATTGATGGACACAAGCGTTGGAAAAAAAGTTATGTTCGAAAAATATGAAAAAATGGATCGATTATCTCTAATAAATAAATATTCTTTTGGAGGAGCGATAGCCAAGATACAGATAAGTGATGGATGTTTGAGTTCTTGTGGATTTTGTGAAACAAAGTTTGCTAGAGGCGCTCTGAATAGTTTTAATGAAAAATTGATATTGAACGCAATAAAGCTAGCAGTTAGAAAAGGCGCTAAGGAGATAGAGATTACATCTCAGGATGTGGGCGCATATGGATTAGATAGAGGAACAGATATATCCGAACTAATGGAAAAGATATCTTTAATTGAAGGAAACTTCAAAGTAAGAGTAGGAATGTTAAATCCGGAACATATCTGGAGATATATAGATCAATTATCTGAAATGCTCAAGAATGAAAAATTTTATAAGTTTATACATCTACCTGTTCAGTCAGGCAGTAATTGTGTCTTAGAAAATATGGGTAGGGGATATACAATAGAAGATGTATATAAATACCTCAATATTCTGAAGAAAAAAGTGCCGGAAATCACATTTATGACAGATATAATTGTTGGATATCCAACAGAAAAGGAAGAAGATTTGTCCGAAACATTTAATTTTATAAAAAATTCAAAACCAGATACCACAAATTTATCGAAGTTTGCAGAACGACCACATACAAGAAGTTCAGCAATGAAGCAGTTTTCTGATACCGAAATAAAAAGAAGAAGTATATCAACTGCAAGACTCATAAGAAAAGTACAAACAGCCGTAAATTCAGAGTATATAGACAAGATATACAAAGTTTTAATAACAGAAAGAACATCTATTTCATCTAATGGAAGGACAGAGTCATATAAACAGGTTGTTGTCCGTGGAACTCGTATTGAAATGGGGGAATGGCGTAATATCAAAATAACAGACTGCAGCTCCAATGTGTTGTATGGAATACCGGTAGTGAGATAAATGTATTCAAAAGAGATAGAAAAATTTTTTGAGAAAAATGGAATAGGTATAAGAGACAGAATATCCACAATTTCAGGAGATATTAAAGTTGAAGGAATACTCATGCCAAATACGGAAGCAAATTCAGAAGATTCAATAATAATAAAATTAGATAATGGATATAATATTGGTTTAGAATTTTCAGATGCAAAGATAAAGAAAAAAAGTTCAGGAAACAAAAAGATCGAGATTCCTAAATACTCAAAGAAGATAGATATGGGGCTTCCAAATATAGGTCTTGTTTATACAGGAGGAACAATAGGGAGTAAAGTGGATTATACTACTGGTGGAGTATACATGCTTACGAAACCAGAAGAACTTTTGTATGATGTACCAGAATTATCGGACATAGCAAATATTGATGTTAAAGACTTATTCAACATATCAAGTGAAGATATGACATATATCGAATGGAAAAGTATTGCTGAGAGTGTCGTATCATTTTTGGATAGTGGAGCAAAGGGAGTTGTAGTAAGCATGGGTACTGATATCATGCATTATACTTCTGCAGTCCTGTCATTCATGTTGGAGGGGCTAAATGCCCCGGTTGTGCTTACAGGTGCACAGAGGAGCAGCGATAGAGGATCAAGTGATGCGTTCATGAACCTTATATGTTCCGCCCATATAGCATCAAAATCGGACATAGCTGAAGTAGGGATTTGTATGCATTCCACAAGTTCCGATGATAGATGCCAGTTTATACGGGGAACAAAAGCGAGAAAGATGCATACTTCTAGAAGAGATGCATTCAGGCCCATAAATGATAGAGCAGTAGCAATAGTTGAAAAGGAAGGAAGGATAGAGTATATATCAGAATACAAAAAAAAGGACAAGAGCAGTAAGATTAATCTGTTGACTGGTTTCGATCCTAAAGTTGCAATGATAATTGCACATCCTAATTCGGACCCATCAATAATGGATTTTTATGCGGATAAGGGATATAGAGGAATAATAATAGAAGGGACAGGTTTAGGCCATACGCCTTCTTCAGTTAGGCATAAAGGATTTTCATGGATTGAAAAAGTAAAAGAGGCAGCAGACAAAGGGATCATAATTGGAATTACATCTCAATGTATATATGGGAGAGTGAACAGCAATGTTTATAGGAATCTTCGTCTACTTGCAAATGCTGGAGGAATAAATTGTGAGGATATGACTCCGGAAACGGCGTATATTAAATTGGGTTGGCTTCTTGGAAATTACAGTGAAAGCGATTCAAGAAGATTATTAAACAAAAATATGCGTGGAGAAATAAGACGCAGAACGGATTATGATACTTTTTTGGTGTGATTTACGTGGATAAATTGGATTATAAAAAATTGGGATTTTTATGTGGAATTGAGATACATCAACGTCTAATGACAAAAGAAAAACTCTTCTGTTCATGTGATGCTTTGTCAACACTCCAAAGAGAACCATATGCTAAAATAACAAGAAACCAGAGAGCGGTAGCTGGTGAGTTAGGGAATACAGATATATCCGCAAAGTATGAGGAAACTAAATCAAGGAATTTTGTATATCACATATATAATAATAATACCTGTCTGGTCGACATAGATGAAGAACCGCCCCATAGTTTAAACAAAGATGCTCTTGCCATAACTATGTCGATAGCAAATTCCCTCAATATGTCCAATGTTTATGAGATAGAACCCATGAGAAAGGAAGTGGTAGATGGAAGCAATCCAACAGCGTTTCAAAGAACAATGCTTGTTGGAATGGATGGACATGTAAAATTAAATAATAACATAATAACAGTACCGTATGTTTCACTTGAAGAGGAATCTTCGGGCATAATGTCAAAAGAGTTGGATATTCCTTCTGTAGAAACCGTAAATTATGATACTAAGAGAGTCGGAATACCAATCATAGAGATAAGTGTTGATAAGCACATAAAAAGTCCTGAACAAGCAAAAGAAGTCGCATTGCATATAGGGATGATTTTAAGGATAACAGGAAAGGTTCAGCGCGGAATAGGATCCATAAGACAAGATGTAAATATTTCCATAAAGGATGGTGGAAGAGTCGAGATAAAGGGACTTCAGGAACTGAACAGTCTTGACAGATTTATAGAAAATGAGGTGTTGAGACAAATCAATTTAATAAAGATAAAGGATATATTGAAAAAAAGAGAAGTATCCATATCGGATTATATTGATGTGTCCGAAATTTTAAAAGATTCGAAATCGAAGATAATAAGGAGTGGATTGAAAGAAGGAGGAGTGGTATATGGATTCGGATTGAAAGGATTTGGGAGGATTGTAGGAATGGAAGTCAATCCTGAAAGAAGGTTGGGAACGGAGATAAGTGATTATGCTAAAATGTCCGGAGTAAAGGGGATCATACATAGCGATGAGGATATTACCAAATACGGATTGACAGAATCGGAGATTATAGCAATAAAGAATATTATAAAAGTAAGCAAAAACGATGCGTTTGTACTGATAACAGGTAAAGTACATCAGGTTAAAAAAGCGGTTCAATTTTCAATGGATCGGGCTAGGTATGCTATGAAAGGTGTTCCTTTAGAAACAAGAGGTGTATTTAATACTGAATTATGCACTACAAAATTTCTTAGACCACTTCCAGGTGGTTCTAGAATGTATCCTGAAACGGATATAAAATCTTTGGTAATTACGGATGATATGATGAAAAATTCAAAGGAACAGGCAGTAGATATAGAAAAAATGAAATCTTTGTTGAAAAAAGAACTCGGTAGGGATAATCTTGCAAAGCAGATGATTATGTCGCACAGGTTAGGTTTGTATCTTACTCTTTCAAAGAGTACTACTGCAGATAAACCATTCATTGCACATATACTCCTACAAAAGTTTAGGGAATTGTCTAGGAATAAGTTCAATATAGATAATATAACAGATACAGAGTTTATCAAACTTTTTGATATTTATTCGAAAGGAATAATAACTAAACAAGGAATAGAAGAAATATTGAAGCAGATGTCTGGAGGAAAGACGGTTTTGTGTATCATAGAAGAGAAAGAGTTTAAAAGGATAACAGGAAAGGAATTAATAAGGATAGTAGGAAAGATAAAGCATGATAAGCCATCTATGTCCAATAATAATATCATAAAAGAAGTGATGCAGAAATATAGATTGAATGTTGATGGTAATGAATTGAATAGTCTGATAAAAAAACAACAAGTGTGAAAGTATGGAACAGATGAGATTGCAGAGTGCTATAGAATATCTTACTACATATGGATGGGCTATATTGATAATAACAATAACAGTATCTATAATATTTGGAATGGGCCTGTTCTCGCCGCATGTTCCCTCTGAATGTATATTTTCTAGTTTTTCATGCTTGAGTACTTCTCTTTCTACAACAGGTATGCTGACAATAGGTATATCGCAATCTATGACACACCCTATAAATGTGACTGCTATGGGATGCAATACAAAAATAGTTACTTCAGATATGGTTTTGATAAAACCACAGAAGCAGTTACAGATTGGCCAGAATATGACGGAAACAATACAATGTTATAAGAACAGCACAGCATTTTCAGGTAAGCCCGGATCAATGTACAAAGGATATGTTATGATAAATTATACAGATATAGAAACAGGGTTTTCCAATATGGTGTATGGCAGGCTGATACAGAAAGTTACTTGAGTGGTTAGAATGATTGACCCACAAAATAAAAAAGTTTGGATCAGAGGGCAGGCAGCTATAGAATATCTTTCGACCTATGGTTGGGCTATCTTAACATTAACAATAGTATTTGGTGTATTGGTTGCATCAGGTATTCTCAGTCAAAAAGCACCATCTATATGCATAATCAATAATCAATTCATATGCAGCAATGCAAACTTGAAGGTGGGTGGCACGATAAGTATGAGTATAACACAGATTACTGGAGTTTCAATAGGTATTACAGGAATGGCATGTGCTTCAAATTTGAAAAGTATAAATATGGTAGTGTATTCGCCGCAAATAAAAATGGATAGCAATACAAATATTACAGAGAGTATACAGTGTTATGTAAATAATACTATATTCACAGGAAAAGTTGGTTCTAGCTATTCAGGGTATATAGTAATAAATTACACAAATTTGAAAAGCACTTTGAAACACACGGTAATCGGAAAAGTTGTGCAGACGGCCGAATAGTATTATTTGATATATCCCATTATCGTTTTTTGTAGGAACAGATATTTTAAGGTGTTGCTGTTTTTTATCCATTCTTTTGGAGTAATATCAAAATATTCCGCTACTTTCTTTAATATGTCTTCATTTTCTTCAAGTATTATTGGTTCTTTATCTAAAACCATCCTTACATGTTCTCTTACATTCCATACACCAACAGGAATAGAATAACCTTCATGTACCTCCCTCAATATGAGGACTTTTGCTTGCTTGTTTATCCTATTCAACTTTTCTGTGACTGCCAATCTGGCAGCATAATAACTACCGCCTATCTCCGCATATTTACTTCTTCCTCTGTAACCTTCGTCTGAGGAATATATGGATATTTGGTTCGGATCTTCATTCCATACTATTTTGTACCATGCCTCTACCACTTCATAACTCCATTCTCCCTGCATGAAGATAACCATCCATCTTGTATCTAGGAATATACCATAATACAATTGTATATGGTCAATCTTATCGTATTCTTTTATTAATTCCCTTTTATATTTAGACAGTGTATCGTCTACAGCAGTTATGCTCCATTTTGTCGGAACAAAAACTCTCTTTTTTGCGATGCCAAACAATCCGGCCGACAGACCTTTGTTTATTTTTGATATGGGTATGCCCTTCTCATAAAGTTCAATCATCGATGTTGTAGCAGTAGCATCAGTGTCGTTATATCTGCTTTCTATCTTCTTATTCGCCTTAATGTTTCCGAGTTCAAATTTGGACATTTTTACACTTGGACCAAAAGGTTCTATATTATCTTTCAGATCAAATTTCATATTTAATTTGTCTGAAAATTCAATTTCTGAATCTACTGGCCTCTCAGAGAGAGCCAGATCCCTTATATGTTCAGTGATTCTATTTTTCTCTACATCCCATACATTAGTAATGAAGATTCCTCTGACAAGTTTTAACCTCATGTTTACAATGTTTTTTATAGACATATTTCCCCATAATTCAGGAGTACCCAGTAGTGATGTATTTCCAAACTCAGGGGGTATCATTGGTCCAACAGAAACTTTTGGATATCCGTATTTACCTATAAATATATCTGTAGGAGATGAACCGGATATATCGGATATATCATTCATATAAAAATTTTTCATTTTGTAGTAGTTACGTAGAATTGCGGAATCCTTCATATGTTTATATACTTTTATGGAACGGTTTATTTTGGGTTTATCTTCATGATTAAAAACAACAGCCATATTACCAACAGGATCATATTTGAGATTTGGATATTTATGGAATTATAATCAATTACATTCTTATAGATATTACGTCAGAATGAAGGATTTAGATTTGTCTGATGGAGTTAAACACCTCCACCACCGCCAATACTTCCAAATAATCCCCCTACTAATGCACTTATTACTATGAATATAGTTATACCTACAATCACGAATATAGGAAGATACCTTATTCCCCTAATTGATTTTCCGCTTGTTATTGCGGACATTATTATTGCAGCGAATCCTGTTATGATAGCTATAGCTATCAGTGAGAAAGTATGATATTCTTGTACTGTTATAAGTGGAGGATGTGGTTTAAGAAAAGATGTGCCTGTTGTGGGTAATCCTCCAGGATTGCTGGAAAGGATTCCCTTCCAAACAGTGCTTGTTATCCTTATCATCTGGCTTGTTAGTCCATATAGCACAGGAGCAGCTATAAGACCAGCAAAAGCTATAAATATACTATACATGAAAAGCTGGCTTGCAATTTCTTTCTGAACTATCTGCTGATTTCTCATATCACGTGATATTTGTTCTATAAGATCAGACATCTGACCCCCAAAGTGTTCGGCTTGTATTATAAGTTTTATTGATCTGTCAAGACTGTGGGAATTATACATTCTGGAAAGTTTATGTAAAGCTACATCAAAGCTCTCTCCGCTAAATAGCCTATTATTCATTTGTTGTATATCTATAGAGAATGGTGCAAATTCGGGTCTTGCGGCTAGGAGCATAGATCTGTCCATAGCTATACCCCCTCTAAGATTGGCAGACACAAGTTGGAAATAATCAGGAAGTAATGTTTCCATTGCGGATTTCCTTTTATCTGTTTTGTAACTTATTAGTCCATAGATGATTACTATATAGAGTATACCGCCAACAAAACTACAGAATATGGAGAAGGGTATACTGATAGTTATGAAAAGGTTTAGAATGATTGTTCCTATTATGAATATTGAGAAAAATCCGACTATTATATACTCCAGTAGTTTGTTTATGCTTAAGTTCATGCCAGATAATTCCAACAGTCTTGATAGGGTTATCGCAATGTTCCTTGATACTAATCTTTCGAAGTTTATTTCCATAATATCACATTGAGAATACTGGTCTGGATGCTGTTATCATTTTTAAGAAAATTACTTGTAGGAAAAATATACCTATCAATGCGCCATATAAAATTTGTGGAGTAATTTGAAATAATGATATAAATGTTGTTAAGATGGTAGCAACTGCTAATCCCATGCTTGGAAGTATGACACCAAACAGCATATAAAACATAGCTATAGCATTTAATTTTTGTCCATATCTCCTAAGCTCTATAATCCTTTCTTGGGATAAATCGCTCAGAATTGTCTGCAGTGAGGAAACAACATCTGATCCCGCTTTCAGACTTGATGATGCTTGTATCATAAATCTTCTGAATGAAGGACTTTTACTTTCACTAAGTGCGGAATCTAAAGCTTCCTCTAAAGGAACTCCAAGCTGAGATTTTTCAATTATCTTCTTGAATTCTTTGCTTGCTTCTCCATAACCTACACTAACAGAAGAGATAGCATTAAATAGTGGCATTCCTGATCTCAGAGATATCATCATATCTCTTGCAGCAAATAGTATATCCCTTTCTACACCTTTTACTCCTGTTTCGCTTTTCTTTAATGGATAGTTGAGGAAGGTGTTCAGAGCCATTTTATATACAACATAAATGATACCGCCTCCAATGATTATGGATATGAAAGTATCGGCTCCCATTTTCAAGAGTAGTATGGTTATGACAATACCCAGAACGATAGAAAGTATAAGAGATGATAGAACCATACGTTTTATAAAACTGTGTAATGTTCCTTTTATATTTTGTTCTCTGAGAGTTTCTTCAAGCTTTCTGTGTTTGATCTCCAATCTTTTAGTGTAATTTTTTAAACCAGCTATATTATTTTTTGGGCTTGTGCTAATCTGTGGTTTTGGTTGAGGTGAAAGTGTTGATGGAGGTGTAGAGGGTATTGGAGGTGTAGAGGGTATTGGAGGTGTAGAGGGTATTGGAGGTGATGTTGATGGAGATTTAGATGATGTTGATATTGTTGTCGAAGGTTTAGGTGTGATGGAGATTGTCGGACGTTGTGGTGGAGGTGTTATAGTTTGATTAAGAATGTGGAGTGATTGATTAGTTTTTTGGACTGATGGATTCTGGATGTTTTTCCTTTTGAATAGATTAAATTTCGATGGTTTAGGAGCCAGTGGTATATTTATACCGTCAATTTTTACAACTCTTGGTTTTGGTTGAGGTGATGTTGTTGTCGAAGGTTTGGGTGTGATGGAGATTGGTGGACGTTGTGTTGGAGGTTTTATGGTTTGGTCAGGGTTGTGGAGTGATTGATTGTTTTTTTGGGTTGGTTGGACTGATGGATTCTGGATGTTTTTCCTTTTGAATAGATTAAATTTCGATGGT
>CAZBLA010000004.1:0-9189 GCA_964492665.1 Microcaldota archaeon | reverse complement strand
TTAGGAGCTAGAGGTATATCTACACCGTCAATTTTTACAACTCTTGGTTTTTTAGTAAACATGAATATACCAGTTATCTTATCTCTGACAATACATCAGACAATCGTTGATTTCTTAATATCTCTATAGGAACATCAAAATTGGACTTGTTTTTATTGTTTTTATTGTTTTTGTCTATCGTTAATTTTAGTCCGTATGCTTCCTCAGCAACAATTTGCATATGTTTATTATCTAAGACATTCTCGTTTATAGCCCTAATTATACGTTCTAACTCAGATATCTGATCAACTATCGATAATGTAGGTAATACAAGATCCTTCAGGTTTATAGAGGTATCTTCAATTTTAGAATCCGAATATTCGTGTTGCAGGAGATTAGTCTGCTTTTCAGATGTACTGAAGAGTGAATGTTTGAGATGGATTGACCCCTTTTCTCCGTTTTCTAGATATTTCACAACATCCACATAGGATATTGATTTAGATTTCTGTACATCTTTTTCATTTTTCATTAAGTCAGATAAATCTATGTAGATGTTATCCTGATCGAAAGCATCTTTGTCTAATGATCTTTCTATGAATAGTATTCTTTTCACAAGTTCAGTATAATTATTATTTAAATGCGCTATATCTGTTGTATTATTAACTTGCATGTTATGACCTAAAATTTATTCTTAGAAAAATCTTCGTCGCGTTCTACAATATCCAAAACTTTATTTTTATTTTTGTAATATTGGGATATAACAAAACCTGCATCATCAACAGATAATACATTCTTTTTGGACATCCAATCAAGTATTTTTGTATGTTCTTTCAAAGATAGTTCTATACTTTCATCATCAAATCCACCATAAAGTTTCAATATTTCTTTTAATTTTGTCATATCATTTATTTTTATTATTGTATCATTAATATAATCCCACTTGTATAATATTCTACCTTCTCCGCTATCTAATACTTCGCCGAACTCTAGAACCCTTCTTATGTTTCGAGTTCTGTGTCTTATAAGAGAAACAATACAGCCTATAGAATTCATCATTATTTTTGGAGCATTTATTGGGGGATTAGTCATTCTGATTATGGTGCCCTCAATATTTTCTGCGTGCACTGTGCTGTATACGGAATGACCAGTATGTATAGCTTCAAAAAGAGTTTCTGCATCTTTTGCTGTTCTTATTTCACCAACTATTATTATATCCGGCCTTTGCCTTAATGCATTTATCATAAGTTGATATAAGTCAATTGCTCCTTTTCCTTCGGGATTTGGTTGTCTTGTAAGCATAGGAACCCATTGCATGAATTTTGGGAGAGTCAATTCTTTTGTTTCTTCTATGGATATTATTCGCCTATTGGGAGGAAAAAATATGCTCAATGCATTCAAAAAGCTGGTTTTTCCGCTGGCAGTACCACCAGATATTAGGAGGCTTACTTCATTTTCGATACATAACCATACCAATGCTGCAATATCGGCATTTAAAGATTTTTGGTTTATTAATGCTGACATTGTCCAGGGATTTTGTGAGAACTTTCTTATTGTTATCGTATTTCCAATTTGTGATAAAGGATATAAAGTAGCATTTACTCTGGATCCGTCAGTAAGTTCGGCATCCATGAGTGGTGAAAGGTTATTGATTTCGCGTCCCACTTTTCTTCCTATCTGTTGGGATTGATCATAAATTCTTTCTTCATTTTGTGGTTTTAGGTTTGTCTTTGTCCAACCATATTTTTTATGGAATACCCAAATTTCTGATTTTGATCCGTTTACAGCAATCTCTTCAAGGTTATCATCAGAAAGAGGAATCTCGAGCTCTCCGAGTCCGAGCATCATATTTACTATATATGCTATAAGGAAATTTTTTGTTTTATCATCTGTTCCAGGAAGATTTTTATCAATGAGCATGCGGCTCGCAATTATATATCTCCTATTAATTGATTTTATGTATTCTTGGTCAGTTACTTTAGATGGATCTATGGAGACCATAGTGATAAGGCTACTTCTGAAGGAAGTTAGAAGGAGCTTTGTTACATCACTGAGACCTGCAAGATATATGTTATAGATAGGTACATTCTCATCATTTTTTATAAATATTTTTATATGTGCATTCATGCCGTTCGCATTGAGATCGTATTCATCAAGAACTTTTGATTCATTATCTTGCTGATCCATATAATCCCTTAGTTTATTTAAGTTCTTTAATTTTCTTTTTTAATTCCTATCAGAGAAAGCAGTTTTGTAACTCCTTTCATTCTGGAATCAATCTTGGTTATTTTATCCTTAAAATTATCATTTCTCTTTGCCATATCATCTACTTTACTCAATTTTGTTTCGTTACTTAATTTTTTATTTGTGGATATATTTTTTAAATCTTTAGTTATAGATACAAATTCGTTCTTTAAACTTGTGATCTCTTTCTGTATTTCTGATATTTCGCTCTTTGCATTGATTATTGTATTTCCTATATCTCCAGGTTCTGACAATTCACGCTTCACTTTGTCTATACCTTCATAAATCGGTTCTAGTTTTAGAGTGTATTCATCAAGTATCTGTTCTGTCGAACTTTCGATGTCACGATACATTTTTGTTATATCCTCTTTTAGTTTAGAGAATTTATTGAATTGAGCTTGTTGTTCATTGATAAGTGAAGGTAACTTATCGTTTGTCTTTTTCAGAAGCGAATCCCATTCTTCAAGATTTTTTAGTTCTTCTTTTATCTGTTTTGTTGTTGTTTTTATTCCTGCATCTATATCTTTTTCTACATCGTCAATTGTTTTTTTCAAGAGTTTGGCATGTTCTTCGGTCTCTTTCTTTAAAGAATCTATCTCTGCTCTTTTGCTGTTCTTCAATTTATCTATCTCAAATTCAAATTTTCTGGCATCTTCTATAAGCACATATATTTTTTTGGTATCCATAGATTTGTTTACTACTTCTTGAATCTCTTTGTACTCCGCATCAAATTTAGTTATAGTTTCTTTATATTCTTTATTTGCTCTTCTCTTCAGATTATCAAGGCTTTTGCTCATTTCTGAAGATCTCTTGAAGATGATTTCTAATTCATTAAGATATGTATGTAGTTTTGGAAAATCTTTTGAGAATTGTCTTTCAAGTTCACTTGTATCTTTTTGTATGCTATCAATTTTTGCTTTTAATTCGTCTACTTTCAATGTTCCAAATTCTACGTCTTGGATCGCTTTTGTTTTTTGAACATTTATTATTTCAGATATTGCGGTATCTTGTTCAAATTCTGACTTTAGTGAGGTTATAAACATATGTCCGAACTCGTTTGTTATATTGACAAATCCTCCGGATTCTAATATTTTTGCCCAATCGTCTATTACACTGGGAGATATGTTGAGTGCTATTGATAAGGACTTCACATCCATTTTTCCTTTTTCTTTAAGCATAGCAAACATTAGATCTATTGTAGTTTTACTTTCTACTTTTGATGGATTGGGCATAAAAGATCACTTTTTCGTATAAAGTTATAACAAGAGGATATTATTATAACTTCCTTTTGGATTTTTATTACAGTTATATCTTAGGAATCCAAAAAGTTAAATAGGTATTTATTATGGTAAATATAGTTGTAAATTTTTTGGATATTTTATCGCTTTTTATGTTGTTACGAATGTGGAATCTGAGAGTTGTCTTCAAGAGTTTCGTGCCTTTTGATAGTTAATCGTAGTATCTGAATATACAATTTTTGGATAATCCATTAACAATTATATGAAGTTCCTGTAAAATAGTGAGAAAACCAGTGCTATTATAAATATGAATAGTATATCGAATAGTGATATTCCTGTAAAAAATATGGTGAGCACAAATATTACACCCATAGTTATGGCATAGATGTAAGGATTCCAGGCAAGTACTTTGCTCCCGTCTAAAGGTGTTATTGGCAGCATATTGAAGAATGCGAGTATTATACTTATGAATAGTACGACTTGTATGAGTCTCAATAGATATCCTGCTGGATGTAGGATTATCAGAACTGCCAGAAATACAAGGAAAACTGAAAGGTTCGTTAATGGTCCTGCAATCGAGACTAATCCGTTCTGCCGTTTTGTGAACCTTTGTGCATAGATTATTGTTGCTCCCGGAATACCAAGCAGAAAACCGAAGAAACCGGTGACAAGCGTTATGAGTAGTCCGTTCCTGCTGCTTTGGAATCCAGCCACTGCCCCATAATGCTGGGCTACAAATTTATGCATAAGTTCGTGCAATACAAAGCTCAGTGTGACACCAACAGCTGATATAGGTAGTAACAACAGCAGTTGGAAAAGAAAACCCGGCTTTGATATATTTCCTATACCACCGGTTAAAGTAAATGCTATAGCTATTATCAGTACGATATCAGCTAGAAGCATTTCTTTTATCTCTCTCCTGACAGAAAGATTTTCTCTTGTGTACATAGTATAGCATTTAGTAGAAACACTTATATAAGGTTTTTCCATAAAACCTTTAATGAATAGCTCCATCGTCTAGTGGTCATTGCATATGCGCAACCGCAAAAGGACGGCGGCCCCTGGAGCCGTAAACGCCAGTTCGAATCTGGCTGGAGCTAATTCATATTTGGTGTGTATAGATGGATAGTCATGTGATTGTATGTGGTTTCGGAGTCGTCGGGAAGAAAGTAGCGGATGTACTCAAGAGCCAAGGTATAAAAGTTTTGATTATAGAAGCGGAAGCCTCCCAAAAAGAGGATATAGAGGAATTGGGGTATAAAGTATTGATAGGGGATGCCACATTAATACAAACGCTGAAAAAGGCTGGTATTTCTAGAGCGAAGGCAATAGTCGCAGCTATAGACAATGATGCAAAAAACCTGTTTATAGTTTTGACTGCCAAGCAATTGAATAGTAGTATATTTATAGCATCTAGGACAAAAGATGAATTAGTCACAGAAAAATTCATAGAAGCAGGAGCGGATTACATAGTGAATTCGCTTAAAGATGCCATAAATGAGATAATGAATGAATTGCCCACATGATCAATAAGGATACTAATTCAATTGTTACCAACAAAAGGAGTATTTTATAGTTATGGGTTGTAGTTGATTAATATATATATAGGATATTGGATATTAATAAAAAAAGAGATAATAGAAAATTAGGTTATATTATACAAGATGCAGTGATTGTATGAATACTGAAGGGATCCATGAATCAATTCATGGAATGGTATTAAGGTGGTATTTTGCCTAGACCTAAACCTATGCATCTTCAAGAAAAAATACCGAGGATATACGTAATATCTCTTATCGTAATTGTTATATTGGCATCAGTAGGAACAACAGTAGTCCTAAAAAATTTGGTGCAAAACATAAGTTATTATGCTGCAGGATACTTTACTATAACCACCCTTTTTGATGTTGTTGGTGTAGATGCTGCAGCTGTTGTATTCAACAGTTTACATACATCCGGAATCGGCTTTGCAACTTTATTTCCGATACTTATCACTGATGGGATAATAAAAATTGTTATTCTCGGATTTGTATTAGCTGGAGTTGTGGATCTAATAACAAATATTAACATAAAGAAACATCTTATCAAATTCAGAATCAAGCATTCCAAAAATATAGTTATAGTCGCAGGATATGGAATATTATCCGAAAAATTATGTGATGTGTTCTCTTCGAAAAAGGTAAATTTTGTGGTTATAGATAAACATATTGAGAAGCGTGATATCTTACTATCGAAAGGATATAACTATGTGTTTGGAGATTTTACTGAGTCCAGAGTATTGAAGGAAGCGGGTATCAATAAATCGGATATTATAATATTTTCTACATCAAACGATTTTGAGAATATACTCGGAGTTATGGTCGCGAGAGACACAAACAGTAGGATAAAGATAGTTTCAAGAGCATCAGAAGAATCTTCGGTAGAGAAGATGCATTATGTAGGAAGTAATCTTTGTATAGTTCCTGAAGTTATATCTGGATTTAATATATCAAATGCTGTGATAGAATCGGTGAAATGATGGATAGTAGGATTTCTATATTGGCGATATTGTCTACAACTTTATTCATTATTGCAGTAACGCTTACATCCATTACCGGAGTTCCGTTCATCCAATCAGTGGTATGGAATTCATTGTCTGCATTTGATATAATTTATTATACATTACCAATAAAGTATGCGTCTACTCCATTGATATTCTTAGCAAGCATGTTAGATGTCTTTGTTTTTGCACTTATGGCCGTATGGCTTGCAGGGATGTTCTTCGGTCTGATAAAAGGGATGGATATACAAAAGAGAACCATAAATTCCAAAATCAAAAAGTTGGATTCGCATATAATAATAACTCCTTTCAACCATTTTGCTGATCAGTTAATTAAAAGACTCGATGGTACCAAGTTAAAATATGTTGTTATAACAAAAAATGAAAAGACAGCGGAATTGTTATTGAAAGAAGGGGTGCTTACAGTTGTAAATGAACCGAGTTCTGCAGATACATTCAAGGATGCAGGAATAGCAAGAGCAAAGTTTGTTGTTGTATGTAGTGAGGATGATATAGAAAATATAATGATATCAATGACAGCAAAATCAATTAATAAAGAGATACATATAATATCGCGTATAGCAGACGTCAATAATATTTTGCATATGCATCTTGCAGGAGCTTATAAGATGGTTGCTCCTGAAGAAGTTTCAGGTAATAGGTTGGCGGAAGAGATAATAAAATATTTAATATAGGAACATCTATGGGAAATAGATATGAAGATCAGTTTTTTAATCAAAAACACTTTAACTGCGGATTACTGTGCATTCCTAGCCTTCTTTGAGTACTACCTTAGTTTTAATTTAGAATGATTTCATATTCCGTTTTAGTTTTATAACTAATCTTATATAACATTGTTTCTAGTATTTACCAAATATATTATCTATTGATGATGTGATCTCTTCTCATATGTAAACGTGTGGATTTCCTCTGTATTCATACAATCACTGCATCTTGTAAAGAATCTGTTTATTGGTTCTTAGTTTTTTGATACGGCTTGTATTTTCTGTTGAAATGTATTGGTCATTATCTTCTTGAACGTAACTTTCCTTCTGCCCAATGGTAATTCTTTTGAGCATGTTGGTATAAACTTATAATATGATACCTTGTTCTCATCCCACAGCTAAAGAATAGGAGATTTTCCCACTCACCATGTTAATCTTACTTTTCATATCAACAAACAAAATACATAAGGATGAATAAGAAATACATTTCATAAAACAAACATCAAAAGGGGGAATAAAAGTTATTTTCTCTTTTTTCTTCTTTTTCTTGTCCTTTCGCTTGTTCTCTTTCGTTTTTTGCTTGTTCCTTTTTTACCTTTGTGTCTTCTTGTTCTTTTATTAGTCATTTCTTGCTCCATTTGTGCTAATGCTTCTTCTTCCTCATCTTTTTGCTTGACTTTTTTTGGTTGATCTTCTTCCGGTTTGGATCGCATTTGTGAATTCTGATCTTCTCCTTTCGCTTGTTCTTCTTCGTTATCACTATGTTGATTTCTTCTTGTCATTTTGAACAGTCTATACAGATCTAAAGCTCTTTTAGAAGATGTTTTAGCATATACACCAGAACCAAAACGACCAGAACGGATAGCGTATGGTAAAGATTCTATCTGCATGTTTAGGTATCTATGTATTCCGACAGCATCATCTCTATCTAAAACTTTGAGTTTATAACCAAGGTCTATGAATTTGGCTTCATCTCCAATCAAACCTTTATCGTCTGCTTCGTTACCAGCAAGAAGTGTAACAATAGCAGCCTTTAATTCGTAGGCTGTTTCTTTTCCCTTTTTATGTTCGCTTTTAATTCTTGAAGCGATAGATCCCATACTGAGACTAGCAACATCAGTTTTGGGGTGGAATAGCATACTTAATTTTTCTGCATTGATTTTTTTAATTATAGTATCTTTAGGGGTCAGAAGATTGGTTATAGAAGTTCTGAGATTTTCCTTGTTGTTAATTTTGTTTATATGCATTCTTTGATTAATTTTTTTACTGATTATGTTAATCGTATGCCTCTTCCGAGTATTCTGGAAAGTTTGGTTGATTCTTTTGCCAGCTATCTCATCTCCATATACCTGCTGATTGTCTTTGAGAACATTATATCCCTTTTTGCTAATTATGCTGTTTGCAGATATTTTTGAGATTGCTGGTTTAATTTCAATATTTTTGAGACTTTTACTTGAACGGGTCTTTTTTATTTTAGCGAATAATCCAAGCAATCTGACTCTTTGAGTAGTATCGCCATCTTTTTTTGTTGTATCTCCTTCAGGTTTTAAGACATTGACATTTTTTGGAAACATCATTCCTGTAAGAGATATTGCTGTAGTGGTATCTTCTAATTTCTTCTTCAGCTCATTAAGTTTGGTGTATTTAGTCCTTATTTTCTTATCTAAAGCTAATAGGTCTCCGAACTCTTGATATGGTTTTATATGCTCTTGAGCGTGTTTTATGGCAAACATATGTTGCTGTAGATTTCCCTTTTTGTTACGTATAGCTTCTTGATGGCGTGCGATAGTCTCTTGATACATGGGTGTTACCTTTTTGTATTGCAACAGGCCTTCTTTTTTGGATTTTGCTTCAATAAGAGGTATTCGTTTTATACTTGCTCTAGAATGAGCAGCAGCATTTGCAGCATCCAAAGCAACCGCATATGCAAATAGTGAACCCGGCCTTCCCAAATGAGGTAATTTGTTAGCTATATCGCTTCTGTATATATTTGAACCTATTATTGATTTTCTAGCGATTCCAGCTTTAATATATGATTCACGCATTCCGAGCTCTTTTACTTTTTGTTTTTCTATATTGCTTTTTCTTGTCCATACGACTTTACCTCCTGTCTGTGCAGTAGATCCAAGCATTGTACCAACACCGAATATTGCGAAAAGATTTTTACCCCTGCTTAATCCTGCAGCAACTCCTATCAGGGCCCCAATAAGGAGTAGAGGTACTAAAGCTTTTATTGCATTGAAGCTCAAAAGTATCCAGATAGGAGATACCATACATTCTCATCCTTTAATTTTTGGAATGGTAAAATTTTGTGTATCTGTATATAGATGTACAGATATGCTCTTCATCTACACAGATTTTCAATACGTCAAACCATTAAAGTTATCATATATAGTAAGGGACTATATTAAAGTGACATCCTCCCCTACTTAAAAGTAGGGGCTTCCTCTGCGGATTGTAAGGTAGG
>CAZBLA010000003.1:0-22480 GCA_964492665.1 Microcaldota archaeon | reverse complement strand
CGGAGGGAACCGCCCGTGCAAAGGGTTTTTAAGGGGCTTCGCCCCTTAATTCATAATATCCAAACAAATAATAATCATAACTGTTCTACATAACAAGTATGATGGTCTTTATGGGTCCATGGCTCAGCTTGGTTAGAGCGACTGGCTCTTAACCAGTATGTCGAGGGTTCAAATTAAACTAAGTTTATGAAACTCCCTCTGGACCCGCCATCTATTCCTTATGGCTGCATCCAATCAATTTCATAATATTCATAACTACTTTCGGGTAATTCTATCTGTTTTATTTTGTAATAGGTTACCGCTGTCTCTCTATCAACTATGGCAATAACTAATTCCAGTCTTCTGTCTTTGGCCTCATTTATTACGGCAGATAATTCCGCTCCTCCTATATATGAATTTTCTGTTAAGGATAACATAGCATAACTTGCGGAATTTTTATCAGGTGTTTCTATAACCCCTTTAAATCTATGATAAAGCAGAAAATCGACCGGAAGTCGTTTTTTCCTGCTTTTTCCAGGAATGGCCAAAATAAATGTTTTTCGTACAGAATGTGCCACCCTTATTGCTCTTGACCAATCTGATGTAAGCAATTTTTGGTCACGAGGAAACACATGCAGGACATGTTTTGAATGTTTCCAGTTCTCATCTTTTATCGGTCTCGCTCCAGGAAAATAAACTCTGAAATGGGTTCCAAATTTAAAACCAGTTTTTATGACATACCCTTTGTTCCTCCAATCCTTATAAACTTCATACATCTTCACAAAATCCTTTCTCCTACCTATCGCAATATTCAAAATATCTTTTTTTGTTTTATTGGATATACTCAAACATTTACATTCCATCAAAAAGACAGTCTCGTATATATCAAACTTATTCAATATCCCCTTATCACTAGTTTTATATGTCCCATACTGGCCAAACCAAAATCTATCATAAATCTCTTTTCCATATACTCTATCTTCAACGATGGCTGTCATATCTTCTTCGAAAAATGTTCCGGTTAACTTAATCCCTCCAATATCCAATTTTGCATAGGGATACCTTCTTATGGGCGTTTTACTAGAACCGATGTTATTTGAGCAAGATTTTATAATCAATCCTCTGTCTCTCCAATCTTTAAATGCGAAATACTTAACCATCAATTTATTCCCCTTCGGAACTGTTTTAGCTAAAGCATTAAACGAAATCACCTCTCCATCTTTCCTTCTGCATACCGCATTTCTTACATCCATAAGATATAATGCTTCTTCTAACTTCAAATATAACCTCCTATCTTCATAACTTCCAAAAAATGTCCGTTTTAAAATATCTACTGAGGATTGGTCTTCTATATACACCTTCCTGTTTTTTTTATCATAACTCATTTCTATCATAAAATTCACATACTGCACTTAATACTTCTATTTCCAACTTGGTTAATCTAGCAGGTATTATTATACATGCCATATTATACCTCAATTTCATCAGATACAATCTATCAATGAAATTAAAAACAATTCTTTTCTGTTCTGTTCCCAAATCCATCATTAACAATAATTTTGTTTTTTTATTTATAATCCTATCCCCATATTGCTTTTCAGCATTTATTAATATGTCTAACACTACATCTAATTCTATAGACCTCCTATTTTTAGAATCAAAATCAAGTAGTATTAGTGTATGCAAATCATTCTCAAAATTTACTTTTATCTTCTCATAAAACGATACTGGCTTATAATTCGGTTTCCATTCCGCTACAGTACATACCGCACCAAATCTATAAAAATCCAAACCGCTTTCACCTATCGCAGCAGTAAAAACAGAAGAAGAATGATAAATTTCTAATCCAATCTTCTGATTTAAAGATTCAAGGTATAATATCTTATGCGTTGTTGCAATCAGCGGATCGCCACCAACAAGAAGTACTCTATCCACATTCTTTGATTCTGCTACAAAACTCTCTGCTCCTTCTTCCAAAGCACTTCTATCTACAGTTATTACTTTTTTTCCTGTCTCCTTTTCTATTCTATCAATTGTCTTACCGTATATCCTACAGGTATATTTTTCTACAAAAATATCAAATTTTTTAAGATCGGATACATCCTCTTTTTGCATGTTACCATCAATTCCCATACCCTGCAATCTTAACATATAATCACTTAACACTATTTGAGAATATCCTTATATTAAATAAAAATTATCTATTCCCTAAACCTCCTTCAAACCCCGTTTAAAAACTTTATACATACTAAATTCAATTGAAAAATATTAATCATTTCATTATAAATCTTTTACCCATTTAAATGTCAGAAATAGCTACATATACTTTCTATGGTGTTTTCGTGCAATCAAAAATCCCATAATAGAAATAATAAGAGCAAAAACAAAAGCATACATCATAACATTACTAGATACAAATTTTATTGTTATATCCTTACTACTCTCAGAATTAAAATACTTTGTTTTGTTATCAAATACTGCCATCCCTCTAACGTATCCCTCTATTACATTATGTAAACTCACCAATCCATTCGATCCCGAAACTAACTGTTTCGAAGTTCCATTAATAAAATTAACATCCAAGGAGACATTTATAGGAATTTCAAATAAGTTTGTCGTTTTTATATTAACATCATATAATTGAACGCTGAACGATAAATCCTTTGATGAAGGAACATCAACTGTTTTATTTATACTCAAATTATATCCATAAACATTAACATATTTAAAACTATTTTTCCCTACGAAAAGATAAATATTATTTTTGTAATACTTCTTATTATTTATTAAAATATAAGAAAAGTTTATTGCTTTTCCACCCATATTCCTTATTTCTATATGTTGCAGATATTCATGCCCAAATCTTGCTACTATATCAACAGGCCGAGTAATCTTAAACTTGTAACTAGTGTTATGTATTCCATTGTTCCAAGAGAAGAAAGCAATCCTATTATCATACTGATTACTATTTTTACTTATTAAATGTAAAGCTATTGTTGCCGTGCTTCCATAATCATACCATCCTCCCCCGGTGACATTCCCATATCTAGAAGAAGCATTTACTAAATATTCAATTTTCCATTTAGCAGTTATGTTCTCTGGTCCAGTAACTATAAACGTGGTATCTGGTTCCGAAAAATTATTGCTCCACTCCTTAAATTTATATCTCTCATTGCTGTTTACATACAAAACATCCTCCTTCACTGATATACGCGCCGTGCTTCCATAATCATACCATCCTCCCCCGGTGACCACCGATCTGTTGCTATGGACTGTTATTCTGTCTTGCAATGTCCAAACAGCCCTCTCTTCTATATTTCCGTACATATGTATCAATGTATTGGTAGAATTTCCAGTATACGATCCTGGACCTGTTCCTATCCATCCCCTAAATACTGCTCTTTCGGAATCAGAAAACTTCACAATCGCTGGTTCTGATATAGTTATAGTAGACAAGCTAGCATACTTTGCTGTCTCATTATTCCCATATCTAGATCTGATTTTGAGTGTATATCCCAAAGACCATAACACACTTCCGTTCTTAAGTAATGGTAATCCTGATCCTATCTCGAAATAATTTATTCTATTCTCTTTTTCTTTAATTCCATAATTATTTTTTAACAATGTCCTACTGCTCCGTCCATATCCTATTGAAGAAAAAGCACTCGGAACATTCAACCATCTACCATTCTTATAAATCCTAAAATTTTTAAATTCCACCGGACTCATAAATGTTGTATTTGTATCGGTTCCTGCATCTTCTGCAGTTACCATTGGAGCATTCAAACCACTGTTATTAACTCCAAGATTGATACTTCCTATTGATCTTCCATTCATATACACAATCCAAATGTCTCCTAACGATTTAAAGGAATAATTATTAAATCCTCCACTATTACCCATACCATCAGTTCCTACTGATCCATAAAAAGAGCCTATGCTACTGTTCTGTAAAAAATACTCCCAAAACCAAGCTGGCTGTCCTTTATTTATAAATATCTTATCACTACACTTTACCAAATTACAGTTTGTAGGATAATAACCTGTCTGATTCTCTACTAAATAACCAATCTGTATGAATGCATTATTGTTTAACGTTTCTCCAACCCAAAAACCATAAGAACCATAATCTATGCTCTGATTATAATTTGTTTTTATGCTTATTCCAGCACCATTGTTAAATGAAGTATTATGAACTCCAACAGCCCCTGTCTGAAACCAATACTGAGAAAAAGCAATATTTGGTATCATAATCCCAAAGACCATAATTATTAATATACTATACTTTAACATAATCCATCCCAACTAATTCCAATCTTCTTATTATCTCTTCTTTATCCTCTTTTTTTATACTTTTCCATTCAATAACTGCACTTTCAGGCAAAACATCCGATTTTATTACTGCCTGTTCAATCATATCCACCTCCTTTATGTTATACTTTGATAAAATATGTGAAAATCCATAACCCTCTTCAAGTGCTAACTTAGTAAATTTAATCGGATAATGCCCACCGCCGATTCCTATAACAATCTTGTTATACTCTCTCTTACTTCTGTTTATATCAACTACTGACTTTGCAACCCCAAAACATACATCATCAAAATTTGGTATCTTTTCTAGTCCACCTACCTCTACAAAAAAAGAAGGGGTTTTTAGCAACGGACCATGATGTGTCGCCTCATATTTTAAATCTATATCATACTTATTATTAGAATTCATATGGGATAAGAAAGAAAGCATATTTATCGGGGAAGCAAAACCCAATTCTTTTCCTCTTCCTCCAAGATGATCATCCAATGTCCAATTACCCACCGAATGGCAGGTAAACGATAAAATTCCTTTTCCACTGGAATGTGAACTCAAAAATACAAAATAATCTGTAGAAATAAAATCATCTAAAAACTCTGATTTTGTAAGATCTGTTTCTATCCTGACCATTTCCATATCATCCCGCTTGAAAAAGGTTCCAATATCTGTTTTTTTAGTTTCTTCAAATCCAAATGAAGATATTAACTGTTTTCCTATATTATTTGATATCCTATTTACTGATGTATAAACAATAAACATTAAAATCACCATAAAGGTTAGTAAAATTTAGTAATAGTTAATATTATAAAACTAAATATAGAAAAGGGTATGTGATATAATGTTTTATACTTACCTATCTCTACTTTTCTTCATTGCGTTTGCTATATTTATTCCTGTCTCCTTTTTAATGACATCTAAACTGTTAAGAAGAAATAATAATCCCAACAATACAAAAAATTCTCCTTACGAAAGCGGAGAAGAAACAACCGGAAGGAACAAAGATCTCGAAGTAGAATATTTTCCTTTTTTAATGATCTTTTTACCTTTTGAGATAATAGCAATTCTATTCCTTCTGGGAAGTATCATAATATCAAAAATTCCATATATAAAAGGAGTAGAAATATTAGGGTTTACTCTACTTGCCACAATCTTTTCACTATTCGGGTATAAATTAATCCGTGATAAAAATGGATGAAAAACAACCATATTCCAAAAACGAATTCCTAAATGCGGAGAAAGAGATGTCAAAATTATTAATTAATTCAATGAAAAACAAACCACAAAACACCAATGTTATGTTTACAAAGTTAAGCGATATACTAAAACTAAAATCACAGAAAATAATAAACTGGGGAAGATCAAATTCACTATGGCCTCTCCAATTTGGTCTTGCATGTTGCGCAATGGAACTAATGGCATTCGGTTCACCAAGAATAGACGCAGAACGGAAAGGATATCTCCTATTTAGAGCCACTCCTCGTCAATGTGATGTCATGATAGTGGCGGGGTGGGTAACTAAATCTATGTTGCCACGAGTAAAAAGACTATATGAACAGATGGCTGAACCTAAATACGTTATTGCATTTGGAGAATGTGCCACTTCAGGAGGCCCCTGGTACCAAAGTTATAATATAATATGCGGAATAGATCAAGTAATTCCTGTTGATGTCTACACTATAGGCTGTCCGCCGAAGCCAGAAAATCTATTCGCCGCTTTAATAAAACTTCAAGATAAAATAAAAGGTAAACAAGATGGAAATTCAGAAAGAAGTATTAGTCAAAACCTTAAAAGAGCTTAAATCTAAAGGGTTTGACTATTTAAAATTTATAACCGCAGTTGACTACTTGGATAGATTAGAAGTAATATATCTCTTGTATAATACTACAAATGGAAAAGATGAGATTATAAAAGTAAAGATTCCATTTGAAACGGAAACACAAGAAAACTCTAAAAATAATAGTAATGATGATAGTGATGGAATTTCCATAACAACTATAATGCATATCTATCCTGCAGCAGATTGGTATGAAAGAGAACTGTCAGAGATGTTCGGAATAACAATATCCAACAGAAAAACAACACGATTACTCCTTGAAAACTGGAATGGAATAGATCATCCATTAAGAAAAAAATTCATCTGGGGGCAGGATTATAAAAAGGAGATATAATGCCAGTAATGAGAATAAATATCGGCCCTATACATCCAAGTACTCATGGTGTCCTAAAATTCGTTACATATGTTGATGGAGATACAATAAAAAATATAGAAACACATGTGGGTTTCTTGCATCGCGGAGTAGAAAAATTAGTTGAAAATCATATGTATATGCAAAATCCTTCTTACCTGGAAAAAATGGATTATGTGGCTCCCCTCTCATGGGACGATCTATATGTAAACACAGTCGAGAAGGCTTTAGGATTAGATGTGAAAATCACAGCTCAATATGCACGAACCATACTCCTGGAATTCCAACGTATAGCAAGTCATCTACTCTGGTTGGGTACGTTTTGCAATGATTTAGGGCAGATGTTTACAATGTTTATGTGGACACTTAGGGAAAGGGACCAAATATTAAAATTGTTGGAAGATGTATCTGGTGGTAGAATGTTCTACGTAAATATAAGATTGAAAGGTCTAAATAAAAAACTCCCGGAAGATTTTAAACAAAGAGCATATGATTTGATAGACTATCTAAAAAAACAGATATTATCATATCCCGACGTGTTAGATGCAAATCCAATTTTCATGGAAAGGACAAAAGGAATAGGAATCCTAAAAAAAGAGGATGCGATAATGCATGCCGTTTCAGGTCCTGTACTTAGAGCGTCGGGTGTAAACTATGATATTAGAAAAATCAATCCATATTACATATATAATAAACTAAACTTCAAGATACCTATACACATAAAAGGAGATGTCTATTCTAGATATAGAGTAAGATATGAAGAGATGCTCGAAAGTATAAAAATAATAAACCAGGCTTTAGACAAAATGCCGGAAGATAATGATACTGTCGGCATGCCAATAAAATTGATAGGTCCACAAGCTAAACCCGAGATAATACTAAACAATGCGGAATTACCTAGAGGCGAAGGAATTATCTATCTAGTTCCAGACAAGCAGAAACCCTATCGTATGTATCTCAGAACTGGCACCTATACAAACATAGCTATATTAAATAAACTATGCAAAGGAATAAAATATGCTGATTTCTTTTCAATACTCGGTAGTATGGATTTAGTTGCAGCAGACATAGACAAATAATAAAATATAAATTAATGTGATAAAATGGAAGAACAGCATAATCTAGAAGACCTAAGTTTGGAATACCAAAAAACCAGAGACCGACTGCAATCACTAACAGTTCAAAAAGAACGATTTTCTGCGCAAAAAAAAGAATATGCTCTATCAGAAACAGAAATTACAAAATCAACAGGGAAAATCTATTCTGCGATAGGTTCTGTAATAATCGAAACTGACAAAGAAAATGCACTTGACACAATAAAAGAAAAAGAGGAGATGATGGATTTAAGGTTAAAAATAATTAATAAACAGAGTATTGAATTGGCAGAAAAAGAGAGGCAACAGAGAGAAGAATTAGAACTACTGTTCAAAAACATCAATCAACCTACTAAATAAAAAGGATAGTGTATGAATACGGTAAATATTAAAGATCTAGAGATGTTAATAAAAGATAATAAAAACACTAAAATAGCATTAGTCTCACATTCAATAGCAGATGCAGATTTTATGGCATCTGCCATCGCACTACAAAACTATCTTACCAATTCAAAAATTGTTGTACCGGATAAAATATCCAAAAAGGTAGCCAATATCCTAACTGAACTTAAAATATCCTATTCCATAACCACAAATCTCACAAACTATGATTTAATACTGATGTTAGATGTAAATAATTTCGATATCTGCGGAAACTTATATATCGAACTTACTAAAACAGAAAAAGATATAGTTATAATAGACCATCACATATCAAACAATATAAACAAAAACAACATTTATGTTTTTGATAATGAGAAGTATACATCAACCTCCAATATAATATACCAAATACTAACCAACTTTGGCGTTATACTAACTTCCACATTAGCTAAGCTCCTTCTTGTTGGAATAATATCTGATTCTGCTGAGCTTAGAAATTCAAATGCACAAACATTTGAAGACATATCTAAATTATTAAGAATAGCGAAAACAGATTATATGACAATCATAACAAAAATCACATATAATTTTAATATCAAAGAAAAATATAATATATTAAAAGATATCTCAAATTCAAATAAGGAACTAATAAATGGAATGCTTTTATTATCCGGAAGATCCGAAATGCCAGCGCATATAACTGCCGATATTGCGATACGGTCCGGAGCTGATGTGGCTATCTTCTATTCACTATTCCAAAAAGAAATATCTTTTTCTACAAGGATTCTACATCCGGCCGATACAAAATACAGAATACATCTCGGATTAATAATGAAAGAATTATCAGGAATTATAGGGGGTGAAGGCGGCGGACATCCCTGTGCAGCCAGCGCATATGGCGACAAAAAGGATAATTATGACCTTTTCATTAACAACTTTATAACTATCATAAAAAATAAAACACCTATAGATGAATCAAAATGAAAATTGCAATAATTTCCGACTTACATCTCGGATATGATCGTTTTAAAGACGATGCGTATACACAAGCCAAATCAGCAATGATAAAAGCTGCAGATATGGCAGATGCCATAATAATTCCCGGAGATGTTTTTGACAAAAGAATACCTAACCCTGAAATATTATCTCAGGCGCTAAAAATATTCCGAGAAATACACGAAAAGAAATGGGAGGCAAAAGCATTCTTATATTCTGAAGACAGAAAAACATTTACTAATATACCTGTGATAGCAATCTCCGGAACCCACGAACGGATCGCCATAGGCAAAGATAATGCACTCAAACTATTAGATCTGGCAGGATTTCTCATAGACACGAGTGAGACCACAACCATCATCTCCAAAGGAGATGAAAAAGTGGCCGTATTTGGTTTGGGGGGTATCTCTGAAGAGATTGTGGCGGATAAAATAAAAGAATTAAATCCCCCTATCATTCCAAACGCATTCAACATATTCATGTTCCATCAATCAGTCTATGAAGTACTCCCTTTCAACAATCGCTTTATGAAATTATCGGATTTTCCAAAAGGATTTGATTTATATGTGGATGGACATATCCATTGTATGATCGATATGTCAGTCTATCAAAAAAAATTTCTTATACCTGGAAGTACAGTTCTAACACAGTTAAAAGATTCAGAACAGGAAGATAAAGGATTCATTTTATTTGATACCTTAAAATATGAATATGAATTCATAAAAATTAACTCCCGGAAGTTTACATCAAAAACAATAAACCTCAATGAAGCAGGACGCGAAGAGATAACTGAAAAATGTATCAATCTAATCGAGTCCAATATCAAAAATTCGGAGGAAAAACCAATAATCCGTATAAAACTGGAAGGAACGGTTGGGTTCGGAGTCTCAAACAGCAGACTGAATCTAAAGACTTTAACATCTACATATAATGACAAAGCATTTATAGAAATAGATTATCACAACTTGTCAAACCCCGAATTACAGGAAACAATAAATTCATTAAGAGATAATAAAATCGGAGATATGTCAATAAAAGAAAGAGGAATCCAAATATTAAATTCGCAACTATTCCAAACAAAATTCGATCTAAAAATAAATATCTCCGAATTCATGGACTTGTTAATAACTGGTCCTATGAAGAAAAACAAACTGATAGAAGAAGCATTAACAATCTTAGATCAATAAATTAAGTTTTTGCATATCCTCCAGATTTTTTTACTTCTATACCCAACACTCTATTTACTGCTTCCTTGTCTTTTACATCCACTTTTTGATTAAGAAATTCAAGATGCCTCGGATTACATCGTCTATCCTTATTTCTCATAGAAGTCACTATTTTCACAAAACCGTTGTCATCCATTCCTATGACTACTGCTTTTCTACCTGCATCTCTTCCGTATTTTTTAATACAAACCCTCCCTACTTCTAATAACATCAGAATCACTCTATTCATTTTATTATAATAATCAATGTGCAACTAATTGCAACACATATGCTCTCTGCTTCATACCAATTTCATTAAGTTTTATCTCTCCTTGTTCTATCCTACTCCTCAGTTTTACAACTTCTGCAACACATCTTCCGCAAAGAACACCACCAAACTGCCTGCTGTTGCTTCTCCTTGTTTTTCCTCCTTTTAAATTCAAACTTATTCCATTAAGTTCGGCTCTACATATGGCGCAATGTGGTGGTTTAGAAGATTTAACTCTCTGATAATGTACCACATTTCCTCTAACTCTCGTCACTCTCTTTATCTTTTTGAAACTCTTTGATCTATGCATCGGTTTTGGCAAATTAATACACCTTTATTTAATATCTTTTTCACTTTCTTTTATCTTTTTTCTGTCATACAAACTTATTATGACTCCAACTGTCATTCCAAATATCAATACAAAAGCTATGAAAAATCCTTTGTAATGCAATGGAATTATGAAATTTATCACATATTTCTGCCATCCACTCAAAAACATTCCTATGACAACATAATATATAACTATAAACAATGGAAACAAAACAATCATTGGTTTTAATGAAAGTTTCATACTCGCATTGGCCAACGGCATTATCTCTTTCTGCTTGCTGGATACTATATCCTTTGGAGCCTTATTCTTTATAAGCTCTTTCAATTCTTTGGATACCCTATTCATATGAGCTTGAATTTCTCTCGCTTTTTTAGGATTGCCTAATTTACGCTGCAACAATGTTGATAATGCTATCTCTCCTATTCCTATAAGTATTATAATCAATACAACACTAAATGGCATAACTGGCGCTGTTGTCATACTACATCATCAGATAGATTTTATTGCATCCTCACATTTTTTTACTGTACCTTCTAAATCATTCTCCTTATTATGCACAAAATAAACCGGTATGTTCAAACGTACCAAATAATACGAAAGAATTCCTATATTTATGGAACGCTGAACGTCTATGATTTCATCGTCTTCATTTTCTCTTATTCTTGTTTTGTCCTTGAATCTCCGTTTTTTAATCTCTTCTTTTGTTGCATCAATGTATATTATCAAACTTAAATCCTTAATCCTATCCATAAGTTCTATTGGGATTCCGGCTGTATATCTACCTTCATATGCTACAGATATCTGCGTATCTACAATCTTGATCCCATCAACATCTGATATACTCTCTGCCATCCTCCTTCGCAGTTCTGTAGATTTCTTTGGATCCAATGTTCTTATTTCATCTCTATTGTCAACTAATCCTTCTCTTACTGCTATCTCATTCATGAGAGTTCCAGCATTAAATACGGAATATTCTTTTGTCGATAACATATTTGCAATGGTGGTCTTTCCTACTCCCGGAGATCCAGTAATAAATATAGTATTAGATCTGTTGTTCATATGACTTCCTCAATTTAACTATCGTTTAGAAACTTCCCTATTGAATCAATGCATGACATACCTTCTGCTGATTAGATATTTATCGCAGCCTTTTGGGTATGATTCCTCTATCCAAGGATTCCTTCCATAAATCTGTTTGTAATTCGGAATTCCCTCTGATTACACACTTATCCTTTTTTGCGTTTATAATTATATATGTTGCGGTATCTCTGTATATAAATATATCCTTAATGATTACAGACTACAACTTTTATCTATACTCCATAAACGTGTTTATGGCCAAAGCCGCAAAAGGATTAGTATCCTTCCGCTCCCATTCCTCCTGGTGGCATTCCTCCAGCTGGTTTAGATCTAGAGCTTATTATGTCATCAATCCTAAGAATCATCTCTGCAGCTTCGCTTGCACTGTATATCAACTGCACCTTCATTTTTGTTGGTTCAAGAATTCCGAGAGTTTTCATATCTCCAACTCCATTTTGGAATAGATCAACACCAAACTTCTTTCCATCTTCGCCTTTGTGCTTATTTCTTAACTGTACCAAAGTGTCTATCGCATCTATGCCTGCAGTTTCTGCCAAAGTCTTAGGTATCGATTCCATTGAGTCAGCAAACTTCTCTATAGCTAACTGCTCTCTTCCACCAACTTCTCCAGAATAATCTCTAAGATTATGTGCAAGGTCTATCTCTACAGCTCCTCCGCCTATAACATACTGGCCTCCATTGTCTATTGTTGCAGTCACTGCGCCAAGAACATCTTCAAGCGATCTTTCAACTTCATCCACTACTTGCTGCGATCCGCCTCTTATAAATATGCTCACACTCTTTGGATTTTTGCAATCTTCAACGAATACCATCTGTTCACCAGACACTTTCCTCTCTTCTATTGTTCCCGCATTTCCCAAGTCTTCTGCTGTCAAAT
The DNA here is from genome assembly GCA_964492665.1 of Microcaldota archaeon. Taxonomy (GTDB): domain Archaea; phylum Micrarchaeota; class Micrarchaeia; order Micrarchaeales; family Micrarchaeaceae; genus JAJYXL01. The sequence continues at coordinate 9,749 of CAZBLA010000003.1, read as the reverse complement.
CATCAAGGCTTGTAACTATCGATGCTCCCGTAGCTTTTGATAGTTTCTCCATATCACTTTTCTTAATTCTTCTAACAGCTAAAATGCCATTTTTGGATAAGAAATGCTGTGCAACGTCGTCTATTCCTTTTTGTGTAAACAATACATTCGCACCGCTTGTTTTTATTTTTTCTGCCATCTCCTTCAGCATTGATTCTTCTTGTTGTAAGAATCCTTTCAACTGTTCTGGGGAAGTTATGTCAATTTTGGCATCAGTCTCCGTCTTCTCTATTTCAAGTGCAGTATCAATAAGAGCTATCTTTCCATTCTGGACATACTTTGGCATTCCAGGATGTGTGATTTCTTTGTCAATTATGACTCCGCTTATCAAAGATGTATTTCCGATGCTCCCTCCTGTCTTCTTCTCGATTTTGATGTAATCCTTATCTATTTTGTAATTCCCTTTCGAGTTCTTTTCCGTTACTGCCCTAACCGCACTTATAACAATGTTGGCCAGATGCTCTTTTGTCTCCCTTTCTCCGATATTTTTTGAACCTAAAGATACAAGAGCTATCTTTCTTAAAGATTCATCATCATCTATATCTGCCCTTTCTGAATATTCGTTCAATAACTGCTCTGTGCGATTCGCAGCCATCTTATACCCTCTTATTATTATTGTTGGGTGTATCCCTTGTTCTATAAGTTCATCTGCACCTTTAAGCAAATATCCTGCGATTATGACTACACTTGTTGTTCCATCTCCGACTTCTCTATCTTGAGTTTTAGCTACATTTACCATTATCTTAGCTACAGGGTGTTCAACATTCATTTCATCTAATATTGTCGCTCCATCATTCGTAATAACAATATCACCAAGATCGCTTACTAACATCTTATCCATCCCTTTCGGGCCTAAAGTTGTTTTTATTACATTAGAAACAGCAACCGCCACAGCAATATTGGTTCTTTGAGCATCTCTTCCAAGCAGTCTTGTAGCTCCTTCCGGAAGCACCATAACTTGATTCATATTCTGATTGTTTGTCATATATATTCACCTAATACCTTAATTTAATACATTAAACTTAATAATCTATTCTAATTACTAAATAAAATTTAGATACTGTCCAGTTTCTATTCCTATCTTATCCAGATATATATTATATTTAATTATAAAAATATTTATATTTTACGTTTTTTCTCTTGAACTATAAAGCTGAAAAACCACTTCTTGATTATATCCCCTTTCTACTCCTTTATCCTAATCTCTTACAGTTCTACTCAAATTTTTAATAGCAAGAATTTATATACTATACTACCAAATCCAAAAGAAAATAACAATACCCTTGGGAAGTATAGTTTTCAAATGTATTCATCTATTCTGATTTACTAAGATTCATTATGGCTTCTGCTATATCCCCATCTGCTTCCTCTAATGCCAGTTTAGACGATTCATAATCCAACTTTGTCTGATCCATCACCACTTTTATATCATCTTCTGTAATCTCAATTTTCTCTTCTGCTTGCGCTTCTTCAGAAATATTTCCACTTATCTGGAAACTCACAGTTCCCTGTGCATCTATCCTCATTACTTGCGGATCGTCTATAATTATCTTCTTATCCAAACAGTCTATTATTACTTTGTTTGCAGTTACTTCTGTAGACTTAATCCCCATCCTATCCATCATACTTTTCAGAGCTCTCGGATCTAAATTTGGCATCATACTTCCACCTTCTATCATTCAATCTATAAAATGTGTATCCACTATTGATTTTGCTGCAATCGCAGCCGGATTTATTGTATTTGTTATACCTATACTTTTCAAATGTTTCTCTACATCTCTTGTCTCAACTACTATATCAATATCTGTATGTAAATCCTTTAATAAGTTTCTTATAAGAATCGATACATAAACCGTCAACGAATCTTCACGCAAATCAATTATTATATGGTCCGCTTTTTCCAAATTAAGTTGTTTCATATCTATTTCAGACGTTACATCCGTAACATATGCCCTGTAACCATCTTCCTTTAACTGATCTACAACAATCTTGTCTGGAGAAACAATTATAAATCGTTTCGCTTTTTCTTTGAGCATTTTCGCAATTATATTGTTTGTAGAATTATATCCTACGAGAATGGTATGCTTTCGAAGAAACTTCCTTTCTGTGTTAGATATTCTTCCACTCAAATTTTGGAGTCTGTTGTTCATAATTTCACCCGATATAAAGGTTATAGTAGAAGCGAATATGCCAAGGCCTATAAATAATAGGAGTATAACAAAAAGTTTGCTGACTTCTGTTATTGGAGTTATATCCCCATATCCTACTGTTGATATGGTTATTACTGTAAAATATATCGCATCAAAAAAAGTAGTTATGGGGTGATTAAAATTTCCTCCATTGTGCCCCAAACCATATGTTATTGCAGCTCCGGTTAAAATGAGCACAAATATCGCAAATATATATATTGGAAGTAATATAGAAATCTTTGTCAAAAAAACACCGCAAACATTACATCCTTCAATCTTAATCATGTCTATTGGTGGTATTTTTCTCTATCAATCTGGTCATATGTCCATTTTGCATTAAAATACTTTTCGGACAGTTTCCATATATCTAACAGAACCCCATTGGATAAGTTTGTTGATGTATCTGTATAATCTTATTTTTATCTTCTGCATTCATATTTATATAGATTACGTGCATTATGGCTTTGAGACAGAATTAACCACCCAACACCTGTGGTCTCAAAAGGCGCAGAGCAAGACACCATAGGTACCTTATCTGTTTTATTCATAGGGCAAGAATACTACGACTTTTAAGTCGTAGATGAATTGCGTATTACAATAACTCAATAATCATAATTTTTAGAATAGAGAAACTGATAGATCAAGAACTGCAATCAAAACATACAAAAAGGGCTCCTGTAACTATGCGGCCGAACACTCCAAAGTTTTTTACATTATATATCTCTCAGCATAGAAACATACATCTGCAACAGATGTTGATTGCAGATGGACAGAGAGAGACATAAACGCATCGATCAACATACTCAACAGAGCTACTGCAGGGCATGCAGGAATTTACGCTCGGAAGATATACGACACAACTGTCGCAAGCCGCACCGCAGAACCTACCTTGCAATCCGCAGAGGAAGCCCTTACTTTTACAGTAGGGGAGGATGTCACTCGTCTCATAAATTTTGGAGTATTACACAAACTCCACAATCTATATAAACATAAATGCAAAATAAAGATATACATGACACGGAAAGTTTACAGATTTCGAATATACTCGGACGCAAAACTGCAGTCAGCAATAAATAAAAGACCGATACCTGTGCATTCTATCTTCAGGGAAGAATGTCACTGTATATATTACTAAAAAAATACCAGAGTGGAGCAGTATGGTAAAAACACAAGATAAAACTTTGGAATATAAATCCAACAGAATTAAATCCTTAATAGGCAAAGAATTTCCCGTACTAAATAAAGGATTCATTATGCTTGTAGATTATATGGGGAACGACAGTTCCATTGTCCAGGCTGCCAGAACCTCATATGGGAAAGGGACAACAAAAACTCGTAATGATGAAAAGCTAATACGTTATCTATTAAGGCATCAACATACAACACCCTTTGAGATGGTTGAATTCAAATTTCTTATAAAAGCCCCTCTCTTTGTTGCTAGACAATGGCATAGACATAGAACAGCAAGCATAAATGAATATTCGGGAAGATATTCCGAAATGTTATCCGATTATTACATACCTAATCTGAAAGATATCCAAGCACAATCAAAATCCAATAGACAAGGCAAGGAAGAAGGAACATTGTCTAGCTCCACCCGATTATCTTTTCAAAATGCGGTCATTTCTGTATCCGATGATGCTTATGCAACCTACACCGAATATCTCAATAAAGGCGTGGCCAAGGAATTAGCTAGAATGATTTTACCAGTGAACTTTTATACTCAATGGTACTGGAAATCTAATCTGCACAACACATTCCATTTTCTAAAACTCAGAATGGATCCACATGCACAGCAAGAAATACGAGAATATGCAAATACAATGGCGGATATAGTAAAAATTGCAGTTCCAACAGCATACAAAGCATTTGAAGATTTTACACTTAATAATATGTCCTTTTCATCAAAAGAAACAGAAGCATTGAAATATATTATGAATGGAACAGAAATAGCCGAAGCCTGTAAGGAAGCAGGGATTAATCTTAGAAAAACTGACGGTTCTCCAGCAAAACAGGGAGAAGGACCAGAATTTCTTAAAAAATTAGAAGATATTAAAAACCAGTAAAAATACTCTTAAAATTTCAAAAGATAAATTAACAATTCATAATGGAAAATCCAGCATCCGCTAGAGATAGGATGAAAACGAAATATATATGTAAGTTTATATCAACATATTCAATAGATCTACCTTCGGGCGAAGTGAAAACTACTCCCAAAAAGATTTCGCAAGACTTCGAGTTGAACAGTTATCAGAGAACTGAGAACCGATAAAACGCATCCTTCGCAAATATGAGATGATGCATGAACACAAAGGAAATCCACAGCTTTTATGTGCAGGAGGAAGTCACATAAATCAAAAGAATATACGACCAGTATCTGATTGGTAAAATAGAATTTAATATTAATACTAATATGTGTGGTATACTATGGATATAACTGTACTTAACCCTTACTTTTATCCGTATAACGGAGGAACAGAGAATGTTCTTTTGGAGATATATAAAAGATTATCAAAGAAACATAATATAACAATAATATCAGGAACACCTCCCAATGATAAAAAGACAACATATGAAGAGATGTTTGGAATAAAGATAATCAGGTTGCAATCACAATATATACACATACCAAAAGCCCCACTTCCATTTTTAAATATGAAAGGAATAAGAGACACAATAAAGAAAGAAAAGTCGGACATATATCACATCAATAATCGGTATCAATACGGATTTGGAGTAATTAGAGATATAAAAAAGAACGGAAGTATGGCATTGACAATACATAATTCGCTTCCAAAGAATATAGATCTGATTACGGATACTTTTGGTCTACTCTATGATCTGATTAAAGGCAGGAAAATTATAGCCAGTGCAGATATCATAACAGGGGTTTCTAAGGATGCAATAAATGTGACTGTTCCAAAACACACAATCAAAAAAGCATACGTGGTATATAACGGAGTAAATTATAATCTATTTAAACACAGAAGCAAAAAAAATCCCAATGTAAAACGGATTATTGATAAATTGAATTTGGATGATTTTACAATATTTAACAACGGACGTTTAGTTCCACAGAAAGGGCAGATATATCTATTAAAAGCAGTGAAACTTCTGATAGAATCCGGATATAAAGTAAATGCTATGATAGTGGGATACGGTCCTAGATATACCTATCTACAAAAACTCTCAAAAACTCTCGGAATAGAAAAAAATATTATCCTAGTAGGAAAAATACCTCAAAACGAGATAAAATATTACTACAATGCAGCTGATATATTCTGTTTACCATCAACTTATGAACCCGCTTCTGTAGCCCTTTTGGAGTCATTGGCATCAGAACTTCCAACTGTAGCAAGTAGGATAGGGGGAATACCCGAGATGATGGGAAAATATGGATTTTATATTAAACCAAAAGATGAATACAGTATATATAATAAGATTAAATTCGTATTGGATAATAATCCCAATTCAAAATCACTGATCAAAGAGGGGAGAAAAAGAATGATAAACGATCACAACTGGGATAAAATATCAAAGAGATATGAAGAATTATTTTATAATACCATCAGATATTAGTGTTTTACATGAAAAAAAAGAAAAATCCATCCTTTTGGTATTCCATAACAAAAGCAACTAATCCGACTGAAAAGGAGTGGAAGAAAAATATAAATAAAATATCCCTATTTATTGGAATAGCCATAGCTGTCAGTTTTGTTGTCTTTATTGTAATCGCGTTGATAGGTGGTATAGGAAAAGTATTTACCATAATACTAAACTCAAATTTAGCAATCTATCTCCTATCATTCTTTTTTGTCTTCATCGGTTTTTTAATAAGATTCATAAAATGGGACTATTACCTAAAAGAACTCAAAATAATTGTTCCTTTCAAGAAGAATTTTATAACATATATGTCTCTTTATTCTATGAATATAACTCCTGGAAAAATAGGTAGAATTTTGGTTGCATACACTTTGAACAGAGTCACAAAAACTAAACTGACAAGCACACTACCAATTGTAACATTCGACATATTTACTGATTTTATAGGAATCGCGATTGTTGCACTTGCAACTGCAATCTACTTCCATACCTACGTCCTATATATGCTTATAATAAATGCTGCTCTCCTGATCCCTTATCTTTTTATTTTGAATAGTTGGTTCTACAGATTACTTAAAAGCAAAATGGGGAAAAGCAGATTTTTCTTGAGGTTTAGTCTCTATGGCGATGAATATTTTGCATCACAAAGCAAACTAAACAATCCAAAAACCTATCTTGTATCATTAGCAACGTCTGTGCCTGCTGCAGTCTTCAATGCATTAGCATTATTCTTTGTACTTATAGCAATAGGCATTAATCCTCTCCTCCTTCCAAGCATTTTCATACAGACATCATCACAAGTATTAGGAATGGTATCTGCTTCTCCTGGAAATATCGGAGTTACTGATGGAGCATTGGTCGCATTGTTGGGAAGCATGATGAAATTAAGCGTATCAAAAAGTTCTGCAGTAACTATAATGTCAAGACTCGCAACGCTATGGTTCGGGGTAGGGTTGGGCGGAATATTCTTAATGTACAGTATGAAATATTGGAAACCCAACACAAAGAAAAAGAAGAAAAAAAGAAGAATTAGAATGCTTCATCTTCATTTATAGGTTCATCAGATTCAACAGGTTCTTCAGATTCATCAGATTCAACAGGTTCTTCAGATTCATCAGATTCAACAGGCTCCTCTGTTTCAGCTGATTTATCATAATTTGATTCTGATGATGAACCTTCTGTCTGACTGACTACTTCTATCTTTCCAAATCTTCCTGTTGATAGTTGTGGGATACCTCTAAATTCATTCACATATCCATTTGTGATATCTATAACATCTCCTACATTTATCTTTTCTATATCTTCGCCCCACAAGGACATTGCTATTGTTCCAGTATCATCTTTTAATGTTATGTTAGCCACACTAAGTCTCTTTCCAAATTTTGTGACCACTTCTCTAGGTTCCTCTTTCTGTACTACTTCTGCTTGTACATCTACACTACTTGTTCCTGCTTTCAATTCATTTATTTTCATTTGAACACCAGTTAAAAACTTATCAATCCAAACATCTTTATTATTTTTATTCTTCTCTTATCTTAAATATAAAGTTTTAAATACCATTTTGTTGTTTTATTTGTCCTTTTGTATATAATATAATCTTATACTATATTAAACCTTTTGAATAAATATGAATGAAAACCGATACGACATTTTTCTCATATCCCATGCCACAAAAGAAGAAACAGTGAAAACTCGCACTAAATATACCCTATTTATGGACTAGAGCAAACTACGTAATTATGATATCGCCAAAACTTATTTATCAGAAAATATTCATCCGAATATGGAACCCACACCCAAATTTACCTCTGACTCCTCTTTGTTTATCTTCTCTATAACTTTATTTTCTGAGTCTGGATCCAATCTTTTTATTGTATTAAATTCATGTTTAAACTTCTTTTCAGCCTTATCCAAAAATTCGTCGGTAGCTTTTATATATAAATAATATTTATTTTCTTCCAGTCCAAGAGATCTTCCGTCTTTTATTGAATACTCCTGTCTTGCAAATATAATCCCTCCATACTCATCCTCAAGTATAAAATCTAACTCTTCTTTTGTCAGATTTGTGTCTAAAGCAGGATCATAGTTCAATGAACTACTTATGTCATGCTGTTCAGACTCCTCAAATTCATAAACTCTAATAGACATGCTATCACTCGATAATTCTTGCATTCACAGTTCCATCCCGTGCAGGCCTGTTTAGCACCACTGCTTTGCCTTTTCCTGTATTTATTACAGTTCCTTTAGTCAATATGTTAAGCCTTGCAAAATTCCTATTATCTTTTGATTCTATAACATCTAATATTGCGGTTTTCTGATAACCTTCTCCAGTCAATAGATTAACAAATCCCGCTCTTTTCAAGGATTTTGATACCTTACCTCCTTTATGCCTAAATTCCGTGATAACATTCTTGTCCGATACTTTGGTAGCTGTAAAATAACCTCCAGCATTATATCTTCGTTTACCACAAAACTTTATTCTTCTCTTTCCATTTCCTGCTTTTATTGTTCTGGAGGGTCCTTGTTTTTGTTTCGTATATATACTCATTATACCACTTAATAAATGTTAAATTTCTTCTTAATAATATATAATCAACATCATTTCCCACATATCACGGGACCGGCATCGCACCTTGAATGCATTTACCTGTTTTCAATCCTTCAACAACTGCCCATTTATGGATATTACAAAATCTCCTCGAGCATGACTTTTCCTCTGTCCGGGATAACTCTATTGAGTATGTTGATATAAACTTATACGTATATAATACCTCGCTTTCGTTGTTATGCTCAAGAATAAGATTTTTTCGTTTATGTGACCAATCTGTTTAACATCATCTATAAACTGCTGGAATCCTAAACTATTTCAATTGTTTAAAAGAATGCACGATTCTTATTATTTTATATTACCTCATAAATTATTGTAAAATCCTGCAGGTATGGTCAGAAATTACATCTTAAACCGTTTAAAATATTTTTGGATTCTGCAATAATCCTACTATTTATATATTACTAAAAAAAGAGTAGTGTGATTTTGATGATAAATATAAAAGAATTTACGAATATAGAACTTAGGATTGGAAGAATCCTAGAAGTGAGCGATATAGAAGAGGCCAGAAATCCCATATATGCCATGAAGGTTGATCTTGGAGAACTGGGAATTAAAACTATAGCCGCAGGAATAAAGAATTTTTATGAAAAAGATGAACTTGTCGGAATAAATGTAATTGTTGTGGCAAATCTCGAACCAAAAATAGTCGCAGGTATAAAATCTGAGGGAATGATACTTGCGGGAGAATATGATGAGAACATATCTTTAGTCATACCAAATACCAACTTTCCTCCAGGTACAAAGATTAGATAAAACCTTGTTGCTAAAATTCCACATAATTAACAAGTATCATACTTAAAAAATCCAATAGACCAAACTCCATTTGACTGATATGTAAATACAGATGACTAAAACACCAATGTTTTAACAGATCACCAATTCATATCCGAACTTCTATACTTTTTAGAAGCGGATGAAAGTAAGGTGGGAGTTATTCTGTTTTAATTCATAGTCATCTAATACAAATAAGTAGATCATAGGCGAGCAAAAGTATTACGATGACGAAAGGAAAACTTTACTTATCAAAAAATCAATAACAGATACATATTTAATTTATTCGCAGGGCAAAAATACTACGACTTTTAAGTCGTAGATGAATTGCAGATTACAATAAATCAATAATCCTAGTTTTCAGAATGGAAAAAAATGCAATCAAAACATACAAAAATCTTGTAACTATGTGACCGAACACGCCAAAGTTTTTTACATTATAAACTTTAAAGTATCCATATAAATTACACAAATATATATATGCAAATGCAGAATATAATATATGTATGAGATAAGGGCATATAAGTTTAGGATTT
>CAZBLA010000002.1:17352-25177 GCA_964492665.1 Microcaldota archaeon | reverse complement strand
AAGGAAAAGGATACGAAAGTGTATATTTGTTACATTATTAAACTATCAACCCCAACGAGGTTGGGGGAAATTCTCAGGTATTAATTTTTAGCATTTCCGAGATAATTGAAAGGCCCGTGTGTTCTTGCAACATCTTTGGATCAATATGTCCAGATTCAATTGCTGTAGATAATGCTTTTCTAAACATAGAACCAGCAACGAGTGTAGTGTGGTGGAGATAAGCAGAAATAGACATATGATATCTTGCTATGAGCATAGATTCGGCACTCGTTATTCCGCTTTCATATATTACTGGAGTGGTATTTTTTAAGGATATTTTGTTTTTTAATCTTTCGGATTCTATGATGCCATAACCCGCTCCAGTATAATAAGAATCGCGCATTGGGTAACCTATCCGACCCGATTGATCCTGTTACTATTTTCCCCTCTTTGTTACCTCTAAGGTAAGATAGTATTTTTTTAAATGATGGGGAAGATTCAGATATTTTATCTCTGATGCTACTTTTTGATATTATTTCTTCGCCTATCTGCTCATGATTTTTGTGTAAATATTTTTCTACAAGCTCTTCGGATTGATGAGAAAAAGGAGTGTGGCCGATATCATGTAATAATCCACTTAGTATAAGTTCCTCTTTTTCTAAATTTAGTCGTTCACATATGTCTTTAGTAAGATTCATCGTTCCTATAGAATGTTCAAACCGAGTATGGTTTGCACCAGGATATACAAGATATAAAAAACCTGTTTGTTTTATGTATCTAAGCCTTTGAAAATTAGGGTCGTTTACTATTTTTTGCTGATCTTTATCTAATTTTATATCTCCAAATATGGAATCTTTTATCCAAATGAGATTATTCATATTATTATCTTTTATGATGGTGGCTTCCTCCCACCGATACCGCCAATTGATAGTGTGTTTTGCATCATGCGATCACTGCATCCTGTGAAGGATGTGTTTTATCGGTTCTTTGACAACTGCCTTGGTTTGAGGTCTTACAAAATCTTTTTGGGAGTAGTTTTCACTCTACCCGAAGGTATATCTATTGAATATGTTGATATAAACTTACATATATATTTCGTTTTAATCCTATCTCTAGCGGGTACTAGATTTTCCATTATGAATTGTTAAATCTGTTATTACGATTATTAGGATTATGCTATCTAAGATTGTACAATAGATACAAATATAACCTATAAGATATTGTGATATGATTGAATACGCTACTCCGATAATGCCCATTATTTGCCATATTGGATAAATAAGTTTGGATATTTTGTTCTTCTTTTTTAACATTAAAACAAACATTCCGACAGTCCAGATTAAAACTATGAGTGATAGGGATATTCCAAAGATCATAGAATATTGGCTTGTTAATACATTAGAACAATTTATCACTGAATTATGCAGACAGGACAGAATAGTTGGGTTGTAATGTTCCACGACCAGATATGCAGAGATTGTTATTCCGACTAGGAGAAGTATTTCGCTTGCTTTTTTTGTAATGGACAATATATTCACCTGGGATATATGATTACTTCATTATTTGATTTAAACAATATTTAATAGTTTATCACATTCCAAAAGGAATATAAAGTTAGAACGTGTATTGATAGTAAAAGTTTTTCTTAATTTTTATCGGTAGAATTTATATGAATAATAATGAGTATACTGCAAAGGATATTGTCGTTCTTTCAGGACCTATGGGTATTAGGAAAAGACCAGCAATGTATATAGGATCTACAGGGAGTGCAGGTTTGATCCATTTATTGTATGAACTTATAGATAATGCGGTTGATGAAGCAGTAGCAGGTTTTTGTAAGAACATAACAGTTTTTTTGGGTACAGAAGAAGGTGTTGATATTGGTGAGGTCAGTGATGATGGAAGAGGAATACCCGTAGATTCGGTTTTTAAAGGAGGAAAAAATGCTTTAGAAACAATAATGACTTCGTTGCATTCTGGTGCAAAATTTAGCGATAAAATTTATAAAGTTTCAGGAGGTCTGCATGGTGTTGGATTAACAGTGATAAATGCACTTTCAGAGTATACGATAGTTACGGTTAACAGGAGTGGTAAAAAGTTTAGACAGTCATTTTCAAAGGGGGTTCCCACAACAGAATTGGAAAGTGTTGGAGAATGTGATAAAACGGGAACAACCGTTAGATTCAAGCCTGATAAAGAAATTTTTTCTGTACATCATTTTGATATCTCTATGTTAAGAGAACATATTCGGAATCTGTCCTTTCTTAATCCAGGATTACGGTTTGAATTTATAAACGATTGTGGGGATGTTAAAGAGAGAGAGGAATTTGTTTCAAAAAGAGGGGTTTTAGATTTATTGGATATTCTGATTGGAGATAAGAAACAGGTTAGCAAACCCATAATAATAAACAAAGAAGTTGATTCCGTTTTTGTAAATATAGCAATGGTTTATGTCAAAAGTTATAGTGAGAAACTAATCTCTTTTGTAAATAACGTGAAAACCCCGGAAGGAGGGACACATGTAACAGGATTTCATTCTGCGGTTAGCAGAGCAATACTCAGATATATACAAAAAAATTCAAATAAGAAAACAAAGGTCGAAGGGGAAGATACACGAGAAGGATTGATAGGGATAATATCTATAATGATGCATGATCCAGAGTTTGAAGGACAGACAAAGACGAGATTAGGGTCTCAGAATATTAGGAATGTCGTAGATAGTAGTTTATATCAATCATTAACAATATATCTCGAAGAGAATCCAGGAGAAGCAGTAAAAATTATGGAAAATGCAGTAAGGGCTGCAGTAGTAAGAGAAGCGGCCAAGAATGCACGAGATACGGCCAGAAAAAGAAATCTTTTTGATAGTTTGGTACTTCCAGGAAAGTTATCGGATTGCACAGAAACAGACCCGAAAAAGGCTGAAATATTTATAGTGGAAGGGGAAAGCGCAGCTGGCTCTAGTAAACAAGGTAGGGATCGGTTCTTCCAAGCGATTCTACCGCTGAAAGGGAAGATACTCAATGTAGAAAAAGCATCTGCAGATAAGATATTTGGAAATGTTGAATTAAAGGCTATGGTAACAGCTTTCGGTACAGGAATAGGGGATAATTTTGATATATCAAAACTTAGATATGAGAGGATAATATTACTCACGGACGCTGATGTTGATGGAAGTCATATTAAAACGCTTTTGTTGACGTTTTTTTATAGGTATTTAAAACCATTGATAGATTTTGGAAATGTGTATATTGCACAACCACCATTGTATAAAATAGTTTATGGTAAAACTGAGAAATATGTTTATTATGACAAGGAACTTGAGGAAGAATTAGAGAAAAATCCAAAGAGTAGGGTACAGAGATATAAAGGATTGGGAGAGATGAACCCGAATCAGCTTTGGGAGACAACAATGAATCCCGAGAATAGAATAATCAAAAGGGTTGTAATAACAAATGCTGACACTGTCAGCACACTTTTTACGGTGCTGATGGGTGTTGATGTTGCTGGCAGAAGGAAGTTTCTGGAGGAGCATTCCACAGATGTATCTTTCCTTGATGTTTAGGTGTATTCCATATGGTAGAAGTTGATGTTGATTTGGAAAAAGAAGTACAAACGAGTTATATAGATTATGCGATGAGCATAATAGTAGGGAGAGCGCTTCCGGATGTCAGAGACGGGCTTAAACCAGCTCAGAGAAGGATACTCTATGCAATGTATATGATAAAAAATTCCCATGATCAACCAACCAAGAAGAGTGCACGAATTGTTGGGGAAGTGATAGGTAAATTCCACCCACATGGAGATGCTGCGGTTTATGAGACTTTGGTTAGGATGGCTCAAGATTTCTCCATGAATTATAGATTAGTTGAAGGGCAGGGAAATATGGGATCGGTAGATGGAGATCCTGCAGCAGCACAAAGGTATACAGAAGTGAGATTGCGAAGGATTGCTGAAGAAATGCTTGAAGATTTGGAGAAAAGGTCGGTAAGGTTCATTCCGAATTTCGACAACACCGAAGAGGAACCAGTAGTCCTTCCGTCCAAGATACCAAATCTTTTGATAAATGGCTCTTCAGGGATAGCTGTTGGAGTAGCCACTAATATACTTCCCCATAATTTACGTGAAGTCTGTGATTCCATATGTGCATATTTGGATGATAGAGATATGAGTGTCCAAGAACTCTTGAAATATATAACAGGACCAGATTTTCCTACAGGAGGAATAGTGTTCAAGGATAATGGATTAATTCGGTCTTATATGACTGGAAGAGGATCAGTAACTATAAGATCAAGGAGCAACATAGAAACTGATAAAAATGGAGCATCTGCGATAATAGTTACAGAGATACCTTATACTATAAATAAATCTTTATTGTTGGAGAAGATAGCAGGACTGGTTAAGAATAAGATGATCACAGGTATTTCTTCGCTTAGGGATGAAAGCGGAAAGGAAGGAATACGGATTGTTATTGAACTCAAAAAAGGAGTAAATGCAGAATATGTGCTTAACATTTTATATGCTCACACTTCATTGCAGAGTACGTTTCCTGTTATGAATATTGCAGTTATGGGAAATAGGCTGTTTACCTTAAATCTGAAAGAATTTATTAAGATGTTTGTGGGCCATAGGATAGAAGTTATAGATGCCAGAACTCGTTTTGATCTGGAACGCGCTTCATCTAGGTTGCATATTGTGGAAGGAATAGCTGTAGCAATAGAGAATATAGACAAAGTAGTAGAATTGATAAAAACTAGCCAGGACAGTAGAATAGCAAAAGAAAGACTTTCTGAGAAGTATGGATTGAGTGAAAAACAGGCGGATGCGATATTAGAGATGAAATTACGAAGATTAACATCTTTAGAGGAAACAACACTTAATGGAGAAAAAAAGGTGTTAATATCCAAGATAGAAGGATGTGATAAGATATTGTCAGATGTTAAATATATTTATGAGATAATCAAAAAGGAGACGTTGGAAATAAAGGAGAGATATGGACAGGATAGAAAGTCGAGTATGGATGAGAATGTAGAAATGAAAGATATTGAGAATGAGGATTTGATTGAAGATGAGGAGAGTGTTATTATATTGACAAATTCAAATTATTTAAAAAGATTACCGACATCAGTATATAGGACACAGACTAGAGGAGGAAAGGGAGTGATAACAATAGAGATGCATGATGGGGATTATGTAAAAGGAGTCACATCTTGCATGACTAAAGATTATTTGCTAATATTTACTGATATTGGAAAAGTTTATTGGATTAAGGCATATCTGGTACCATCTGCAGGCAGATATGGATTGGGAAAGGCTGCGATAAACCTCATAAAAATAAGTAATACTGAGAAGATAGTCCATATTATAAATACAAGAAATTTTGAAAATAAATTTTTGGTTTTCATAACCAAAAAAGGCAAAATAAAGAGAGTGAACGCTAAATTGTTTTCACATCCACGTTCAAATGGAATAATCTCGATGCCAGACATCGGGGAAGACAGATTATCAGGAATGTGCATAACTGACGGAAATTCTGAACTTTTTATTGCTACCAAAAAAGGCAAAGGATTAAGATTCAAAGAGACAGGAGTCAGATATACCGGAAGGAAAGCTTATGGTGTGAGGGGTATCCGACTTGCAGACAATGATGAGGTTATAGGAGTGGTAAATATTGAAATCAATTCAAAGATAGTCACAATAACTCGAAAAGGATATGGTAAAGCAACATCTATTTCAAGTTATAGATTGCAGAATAGAGGAGGAAAGGGGGTTCTTAACTTAAAGATAAATGAGAAAGTAGGGGAAGCGGTAAAGGTACTTTCTTGTATGAAGGAGGATGTGATACTCTTAATAAATTCTAAGGGGATTACAATAGAATTTAAGGTTTCTTCCATAAGAACGACAGGAAGGAATTCTAGTGGAGTAAAAGTGATATCATTAGATAAAGGGATCTTTGTAGTAGATGCGCAGATGTTGTGATACATCCTAATTAGTCGCCTACTCCTTTTGATGTAATTTTTATTACGCACTCCCCATCAGGCATATTTGGGGAATCAACAAGCCGGAGTATCCTCTTTTCTTCTTTGCTTTTTCGTATGTATAAACGAGTAGTTGCTGCATGTGCTAAGATATTTCCACCTATAGGCGTGGTAGGATCACCAAAAAGTATTCCTGGATTGTCCATAACTTGATTTGTTACATATATTGCTATGTTATATTTGTCCGCGAGTTTCTGCAGTTGATGTATATGCATATTTAATTTTTGCTGTCTTTCACCTAATGAACCTCTTCCGATATATTCTGATCTGAACAGCGATGTAAGAGAATCTATAATTATGAGTTTTATATTATGATCTTCTATTATTTTACCTGCTCTTTCTGCTGTTATTATCTGTTTTTCTGTTGTTTGGGCCCTTACGACAAGTACTTTATCTAAAGCTTCATCAATATTCAATCCTGCAGATTCAATCATGTTTTGTACTCTTTCTGGTCTGAAAGTTCCTTCTGTATCTATATATAAGCAGGAACCATCGAGACCGCCCTGTTTTTTTGGAAGTTGAACGTTTACAGATAGTTGAAATGCTATTTGTGTCTTTCCGCTAGCAAATTTTCCGTATATTTCGGTTATACCGTTTGTTTCTATCCCTCCGCCTATGAGAGTATCCATATGTTTTGATCCTGTTGATATTTTTCCTAATTCTATCCTTCTTTTAAAAACCACAGCTGCAGTTTCATAATTTATATGGGAAGCAGATTTTGCTGCTTGTATGACTTTCTTGGCAGATTCGGGATTTATTCCTGCAATTTCAGACAGTTCGTGTGGACTTAGAATTGCTATATTTTCAAGTGTTTTTACCCCCGCGGCTTTTATTTTTTCAGCTATTGCTTCCCCTATCCCTGGTAAATCTCCTAATTCTCTAATTATTTTTTCTTTTGCCATCAAAACCACCAGATAAATAGGTTTATATATTTTTTAATATCAACAAATAAATAAGTTTGGTATTTTATATGACGAAGAAGTAGTGCCAGCGCATCAGCGCGCTGGCAAGGCGACCAGTTCTTCGCGACATTCTTGCAATAGAGAATTCGTAATATAATAGGTATACATATATTTAAAAAGCTTTTTAGAGGAGTGAAAGGAGTTAGGTTATAGTAAAAGTTTGCAGAGGAAGAGGAGTAATGACATTTTTGACATTAAATATAGAAGCAGTAGCTGTTGCAGGAGTAATGGGTATATTACTTTTTATTTTTGGGTTGAAGTTAGGTATATTTTTTGTATTGATTATGTTGTATTTTTTGCTTCTTTCTGCGATATCAACACGTGCAGGAATGGCATATAAAAAGAGAGCAGGACTGTTTGAGCATCAGAGAGGAGTAAAAAATGTACTGGCCAATGGATTATGGCCGCTTTTCATGGTGATATTTTATTTTTTTCTAAATTTTTTTGCAATAATTCCGAAAGATATAGCTATAATAGGATTTATGGGAGGAGTAGCTGCCATAACAGCAGATAAGTTTAGTAGTGAATTAGGAGTATTGGATGGTATCCCTAGATCAATAATAGGATTCAAGAAAGTCGCAAAAGGAGTTTCTGGAGGAGTTACCTCGATAGGACTTGTGATGGGATTATTCGGAGCTTTTCTTGTTGGAATGGTCGTAATTCCTTTGTATTATTATTTTGCAGCTCCAATAATGGTCGTTATATTTGTAGTTATTGGTGGTTTTGGAGGGACACTGTTTGATTCTGTTCTTGGATGGTTTGAAGAAAGAGGAATAGAAAATAAATTCACTTCAAATTTCTTTGCAAGTGTAATGGGAAGCGTAATAAGTATTATTTTGTATCTTT
>CAZBLA010000002.1:0-17342 GCA_964492665.1 Microcaldota archaeon | reverse complement strand
TATAGATAGATGCGCCATCTGGGATTTGAACCCAGGTATTCAGCTTTTTTCATACTTTTCTGTATATGGGAAGCTGATATCTTGCCAGACTGGATTAATAGCGCATCTATTAAACAGTTTATCTGATGTAGGAAGAATGCTCGTCGGATTTTGAATATCCTCCTGGAGGTGTTGGCATGTTTCCTGCTATTTCTGTCTCTAATTTGGTTAGAGCGGAAGACAATTCAGTTATCATAGTATTTATTTCTTCCATATTGATATCGAGACCCGTTTTTTCTGATAATACTTCCAATATATTTTTTGCTGCTGCAGGATCGATGTCTATTGATCTGGATTCCCCCATAAGACAGATGCCGGGTATATTTCGCATTTTAGCGAATGCTACTATCATTCCTGCGGATCCCAGTATGAAACCTCTGGATTCGCCGAAAATTACTTTACTTTCCTTAAACAGTTTTATTACTTTTTGACTTGTTGCGTTTCCAAAAACTTTTGATTCGTGTATATTTGAACTATTATAAGGAGCCATATTATTGTAACCTCCGATAGTGTAAATGAATTTTCCATTTAGATCATCCACAAAGAAATTTAATATTTCATTGTTGATTTCGTATTGTCCTTCTGAAGTGATGGGTTGGTCATCTCCTGTAAGTATTATTATGTCATTTTTTATCTTTTTATTAGATTTTATGTAATAAAATCTGTTATCAACAATTCTTAATTCGCCATTTTCTTCCATTATGACTTTATGTGGAAGATGTGGTGAATGGAGAGTGGCAAATCTTTCAGCATTAAACCCTTTTATTATATGCTCAGCAACAAGTATTCCGACGTTACCAAATCCGGGAAGTCCTACTATTAAAATAGGATTTTTGGGTTTTATTTTTTTTGTCACAGAGATTGTTGTTTTTATGTTTGTATTGATAAACGCACCTCATATATTTTCTAATATGTTTGTTTTTTCGTTTTTGTTTTTATTTTTTGTAACTTCTATTACTCCGTCCTTGATATTTGAAGTCAAATTGGCTATTGCTTTTTTAATCTTTTTTTCTGCATCTACATAGTCAGATCCTTCTGTAGAAAATAGATATTTAGGTGCTCCAAGATAGTGAATGTTTATTTTTTGTTTTTGGATTTGCATCAGGGTGTCTTTTATTTCGTTTATTCCTGTTTCTGTATTGTAATTTATAAGTGTTATAGTATATGAAACTGTATATTTTTTCTTTTTTTTGTTTGCTTCTGTTATTTCCATATAAGTTGATGTAAAAATGGTCGGAAGTTCAAAGTTTTTAAATTTTAGAGTATTATCAAGCATGTTTTTATGAAAATTTATATATGTTTCAAATTCAGACAGTACTGCCTTTGTTAAAGTTAACTTTTGCCTAGAAAGATTTGATTTTTTAATTGCTTGCTCAAATAAGGAAGATAATCTTTTTTCTAGGTTATATTCGCTTATTTTATCTTTTGAATCTTTTGATGTTACTCGTTTTAATGAGATATCTATTGTTCCTTTTTGTAAATCTATATGTATTACTCTGCAGATTATTGTTCTTCCTTTATGTAAGAATTCATGGATATTTTTGATCCATCCTGTAGATACTTCTTTTAGTGGAATAAATGCTTCTATGTTGTTATATTCTATAAGTTTACAATATGCACCATATTTTTCTATTTTATCTACTTTGACTATCACAAGACTTTTTAATTTTGGTGTTATATTCTGATTATTCATATTATTTCACTGTAAATTCTAAACGTTTCCTTGTTCTAGATCCGAGGATTCTTTCTGTCTTGAAATTGCAGACACCACATTCAAGAAGTACTTTTTGCCTTTTTGCAACTTTCTTTGGAGTGACTGCTCCTTTTACTTTACCTATATATCCCTTTAATTTTCTTCTTCGTCTACGGCTACCCACTGTTAAACCTCCAGCAGGTTTTTTAGAATAAAGTTTTACTTTGTGATCAGTATGTTTGTTACATCTACGGCAATAGGTAAATATTTCTTTTGTTATTTTCATTTTATCACGAATATTATTTTTAATTTGTATAAAGTTCACAAAGCATACTAGTTATAAGAAATTCTTTATCTGATTTGTTTTCAATTTGTATTTTATCTGATTTGTTTAGGGGTCCGGTTTTATTTCCAGACGGCAGGAAGATTTCAGGTATTGTTTGCAGTACATTCAATTTTTGGATTTGCATTTCATTTATTGTTATGTTTTGAGATTCTGTCAATATTTGTATAAGTTTGTTATAAAGATTGGTTTCTTCTAAAGGTATTGGAGTTTCTATTTGCTTATTATATGCGATATATAGCAGTATTTTTTGAGTTCTTTTTTCTTTTATTTTGCTTATTATATGCGTTATATTTGTTCTTTTTGTGTTTTCAATATCTGGGTTTGTGTTTTTAGCTGTTATTAATCTTTTTGCTTCTGAATAAAAATCTGTTTGTAGAGGGAACAACCTATTTGTTTGTTTTTCTTTTTGATATGTTTGCCAAATAATATCATATGTCAATTCATTTTCGATAGTTACACCCCTTGCTTCCGTTAATATTTGTTATCAGAATCAATAAATTTAAAATGTTCAGTCATTAATTTAAAATATTAGGTATTTATATCATATATATATAATACTGTCTGATTATCGGAAGTATGGGGTCTACCCGCTTCCTATTCATAGCGAGGAGTGGATTTGAACCACTGATCTCCGGGTTATGAGCCCGGCGGGTACTCCTAACTACCCCACCTCGCTATACATAATTAAAAATCAAACAAAACACATTAAATAACAAAATCTATATTTATTTGTTATTTTTCATTTTTACATCAAGGATAAGTTTATTTGCTTTATCTTTACTTATCCTAATTAATTTATTATTACAAACACACTTAAAACCTAACTCATAAGCTGCATCAAATGTTAATATTAACTTGTTTTCTTTATAACACTTATTACAAATAAAATAGTCATTGCATTCATCAGTTAAAATATCAGTCGGATTTTTTGTTTTTGTCAAGCCATCAAAAAATTCTGATATCCTTCTAATATCTATATACCACGTAAATGACAACCATCCATCCGTATTCTTTGAAATATTATAATCCGTTATTCCAGATCCTTGCATCATATTAAGTATTCTGCGCACTGCATTTATCTTTAAATCTAATATTACTGCAATTTCATCGTCGCTTTTTGGAATCTTCAATAACTTCACAATATCTATTGCATATTTACCTATATTCTTTATTAAATAATCTAAAGACTCCTGATTAGAAACAATTTTATTTATAACAGATATAACATTTTTTTTATAATCCTCATCCATAGTAATCTTAGCAATATCCTTTTTCGGTTTTTTGGTTGATCTTTTAACAACCCCTCTTTTTAATCTCCTACTATCCCTTTTTGGGTTGTCTCTAGTTATAATTATATTTTTTGTTTTCTCCTTCTCTTTATTTCTAGAACTACTTTTAACTTTACTCTTTTTATTAATCACTTTAACCATAAACTCCACCAAACTTTTTCTATATGCTCTATATATTTTTTTATATAACAATCCGCTTACAAAATTCAAATTCTTATATTAAACAACTCTACTACTTACTCTATAAATAAACTTGATATATAATCTATAATTATACATTTAAGTATTTAAATGTAACAACTTTTTAACGGAACAAACAATTAAACTAATTCATAACATTTTGTCAACTATCCTCTATCAAAAACTTCCTTTAAAACCCAAAAAGGGATAACTATAAAAATATGCCCCCTCCATATACTTTACATTGGATTTAGTTTTGTTTATAAAAAAACAAAATTTAACAATTCTAAACACTAAAATAAACACATAGTGAATAATTTGAGCGCATATAACTATATAAAAAACACCTTTAGAAGTGAATATAAATCTAGATCAGATACTTATAAATCTAGATTGTCTGAGTGGAACAAAGAACCAACAGTTATAAGAATTCCAAAACCGACCAATTTAGGACGTGCCAGGCAATTAGGATACAAATCAAAACAAGGAGTCATAACTGTCCGCATTAAAATTAAGAAAGGCAGAAGGAAAAGAGTAACACCTGGTGGAGGAAGAAAACCCTCAAAGAACGGAAGATTTTTTTCTAGATCAAAATCATTGCAAGCGATAGTAGAAGAAAAGGCGGAAAGAAAATTTTCTAATCACGAAGTATTAAACTCATATTACGTTGGAGAAACAGGAAGCATTAAATACTACGAAATAATCCTCTTAAACAAACAATTAAAAACCATTCAAAATGACAAACTTTATAAGCAATTAGTCTTCCAAACAAAAAGAGCATCAAGAGGATTAACACACGCCGGAAGAAAGCATAGGGGATACAAATAAACAAAAAACAATATAAACAGAAGTATAATCTAAAAATAAAAAAAAGATTTGACCTAAATTACATGAAGATAATAGGAAAGCAGAAGCAACATAAAAGAAGTACAACAGAAATAAAAGAAAATAAAAAAATCATGAATATAACTATATCATATACCGATATTCCTTCTCTAAGAGCATCAATAAATGCAATAACTAGAGATATAAATACAATAGAATCAACAATAACCGCTCTGACCAAATAAAAATAGGTAAACTTTAAATATTTTAATCCATAAAAAATGAAGGTTGTTTTTAATGTCAAGATCACTACAATACTGGAATTCAAGACGTGCAAGGTTACGGTTACCTCGTGTTAGAAATAACTCAAAAACAAATAAAATTCAATTATCAAATATAATAACCTTTAAAGCAGGGATGTTAAGCTCATTCATCATAGATGACTCCAATTCTACAATGAAAGGTACAGAAATACTAAAAGCATCAACAATATTAGAAATACCAAAGACAGAGATGTATGGAATTCGTATATATAAAAAAGATTCAAATACAAAATATCTATCAACGTCCTATGAAATATATGAATCAGAAACTACAAAAAAAGCAGGAATCACCATCTCAAACAATACCCGAAATCTAGAAGAATTAACGAATGATAAAGATAACATTGCTGAAATATCTGCACTTCTCGTTGCGGATCCTAAAACAACGAATGCCCAGCAACACCACAAAATAAGATTCGAAAGTAAGATAACAGGAAGTAATATAGAAGACAAGTTAACTTTTGTAAAAAATAATTTTGGAAAAGAGATAAAAGCCGGCGATATTTTTGAGGATGGAGAATACATCGATGTGGTATCAATAACAAAAGGTAAAGGCTGGCAAGGAGTAATAAGAAGAGGAGGAACAAAAAGGAACAACCACAAATCAACTCAAAAAATAAGACATGGCGGACCACTGGGCGCATTCAATCCTGGCAAAATACTTTTCACTGTACCTAGAGCAGGACAATTAGGATTCAACTACAGAACCGAACAAAACAAACGCATACTAAAAATATCCGACAAAACCGCAACCAGTTTCATCAATCCCAAAGCAGGATTTCCCAACTATGGGAACATTAAAAATAATTTTATGATAATACAGGGCTCACTCCCTGGATCTTCGAAAAGATTAGTGAGAATCAAAAAAGCAATAAGAAATAAAAATGACAAAGGGATAAAAAAGCCCAAACTGATAGAAGTAGGTTAATCAAATGACAAATGCAATACTAGTTTCTGCAGAAGGAAAAAAAATTCGTGAAATGGATATCTCAGAGATATTTAATTATACCTATAAACCTTGGATTATAAACAGAGCAATTGTTGCAGAAAATACATGGAATCTCCAACCGCAAGGACATTATGTTTTAGCTGGCATGCAAACAACTGCAGCGTATGTCGGAAGGATGCACGCATGGAGATCAGGCCGACATATGGGCAGAGCTATAAGACCAAGGGAGAAACTTGCAAAGGGTGCGTCTGGAAAAGTAAGAAGAATACCATCAGCAGTTACCGGAAAACGTGCTTTTCCTCATCTGATAGAAAAACGTATAAAAGAAAAAATAAACAAGAAAGAATACATGTCTGCTCTATATGGAGCTATCTCCAAAACATTCAAAAATGTATCAGAGCCACTAATTTTAGAAAATACAATAGAATCTATCAAAAGTACAAAAAAAGTGAATTCCTTACTAAAAGAACTCAAGATAATCAAAACAAAAAGGAACAAGCCCTCACTCAATAAAAAAACAAAGAGATCTACAAAACTAAAAAAATATAAACACATAGTTACTATAGTAGTAAAAGATGATAATGGAATTATCAAAGCTGCAAGGAACATACCAGGGATAAATGTTTGTGTTATAGACAGATTAACTGTTGGTACATTGATGCCTGGAGGATATCCAGAATGCATATCAATATGGAGCGAAAATGCAATTAAAAACATATCTGAAATAAAACTCAAAATAACATTATGATGATAAAATGGCAATACTAAACTTTCCGATAGCAACAGAAAAGGCAGTATCCTTAATAACAAAAAACAACACAATAACTTACGTTGTTAATCAAAAAGCCACTAAAAGAGAAATACAATCAGAGTTTGAAAGGGTATTTAATGTAAAAGTATCAAAAATAAATATAATATACACTCCAAAAAACATAAAAAAAGCGTTTATAAAACTTTCGAAAGGATATGATGCAAGTAATGTAGCGATGAAACTTAAATTGGTGTAAATACATGGGAAAAAAATTAAAACAACAAAGGAGAGGCAAAGGCTCTAACGCTTATACAAAGTTACCCAACACTTTTAATATAGAAGTAAACTATACCAAACACAGAGATTCTGAACTAAATGGAGAGGTAGTAGATATAATAAACAACACTGGTCATTCAGCACCTGTCATGTCTATTCTTTATGAAAATTTCTCAAAATCACATATGATCGCACCAGAAGGCATCAAAATAGGCAGCCAAATAGGCATAGGTAATTCAGTTTCTTACTCAATCGGCAATGTTTTGCCCTTATCCAATATACCTGAGGGTATAGCGGTATACAATATAGAATCAAAACCTGGAGATGGAGGTAAATACGTACGATCAGCCGGATCATTTGCCAGAGTCTCAAGAAAAACAAAATCCACAGTTTCCGTGGTTCTTCCATCAAAAAAAATAATCAATCTAAGCATGGAATGCAGAGCACAACTTGGTGTTGTTGCTGGCGGAGGGATAAAAACTCTACCTATAATGAAAGCAGGAAAAAGCCATTACATGAATCACGCTTTAAACAAACTATGGCCAAAGAACCGTGGAGTAAAAATGAATGCGACTGATCATCCATATGGTGGTAAAAACCACCATAAAGGCAAAAGTAGTTCTACAAGCAGAAATGCTCCACCAGGCAGGAAAGTTGGACATATAGCATCAAAACGCACAGGTAGAAGAAAGAGATGAATTTATGGTAGAAAAAATTGCATTTAGAGGTAAATTACCTAGTGAATTAGTAAATATGGGTTTGCCCGAATACACAAAACTCATAAAATCCAGGCAAAGGAGATTTATAAAAAGAAATTCATTGCAATATAAAAAATTTTTAGAAATGATTAGCAAAGCAGAAAGCAAAGGAAAGGAAAAACCCATCCGAACGCATAAGAGGGTAGCAGTAATACTTCCAAAATGGATAGGTAAAACTATTTCTGTTTATAATGGAAAAGAATTCAAAGATATACCAATAACCGCAGCAATGCTGGGACATAGATTAGGAGAATTTTCATATTCAACAAAACATGTGAAACATTCGAACCCCGGAATAAAAGCAACAAAAGGAAGTAAATTCCTATCAAAGAAGTAGGTGATGTCTTGAAATATTCCTTTAATGCAAACAAATCAAAAGTCGTCTTCGGTAAACTATCTGATGTTAATGCAAGTTACAAAGACCTTACTATAGTATGTTCAGAAATTCGCTATAAAACCTATTCACAAGCCCAATTCATACTTAACAACATCATATCTGGAAAACCCATCCTCTACAGAAAATATAATAAAGGGATGGGATCAAGACATGAATTGTCTGGCAGAAAGGGCCGAACTCCAATAAAATGCGCCAAAATCATAAACAAAGCACTTCTAAATGCTATCAACAATGCACAGAACAAGGGCATTGCGGAAGATGAAGCAGTTATAGTGCATGCATGTGCTAATAAAATGTTAACAGTCGTAAGGACGCCACCTTCAAAAGCTAAACAAACAGGAATCCCACCGATGCGTTATGGGCATAATACCTCAGCCCACAGTGATCTCGAATTTTCAAAAATCGAAATAGGCGTAAGCATAACTCCTGAAGAAGTCGGACTAAGTAAATCATCGGTTAAAAAAATAAAAAGAAACATTACAAGGGCTACAAATATCAAAACCCAACCCAAAAAAGAGAAGAAGTCTTCAAAAATCAAAAAACATCCCTTACCAAAAGGTAAAGTAAATCCAAAAGTCATAACCCCAGACGATCAACAAGAGGTGTCAAAATCATGACTGTAGAAAAAGTATTTATAGAAAAATCAATAGTCAAATACAACATATCTAAATTTATGGAGCAAGCATTGGAGAAATCTGGATTTTCAAGAGTTGAAATACAGAGAACACCTATACTTACAAGAATAACCGTATATGTCATGAAGCCAGGAAGAGTCATAGGTAGATCAGGAAAATCAATAAATGAACTCACCGAAAAATTAAGCAAAAAATTTGGAATAGAGAACCCGCAAATAAATGTAGTAGAAGTTGAAAATCGTATGTTAGAACCAGTTCTCGTAGCTAAAGATATAGCATATAAAATAGAACGATCGATTAATCCAAGGAAAATAATACAGAGGACACTCAAGAACATATTTGAAAAAGGGGGTCTTGGAGCAGAGATTGTAATAAGTGGAAAAATCGCAGCAAAGGGAGCAAAGAAACGAAAAATAAGGAAAAGCATAGGTTACATACCAAAAGTCGGAGATGTAATCTTTCTTGTAAAGGAAGGCAGTGCTACCGCTTATCCAAAACGGGGAGCTATAGGTATAAAAGTAAGAATTGTCCCTCCGGGCACGGTATTTCCAGACAGAGTTATAAAGAAAATAGAACTTCCAAGAGAAATATCAAACGCTTAAGGGTTTTAAATGCTGGATATATTACTTACTATCATTGTCGCTTTTTTTACGATGTTTATTCCTGGTGAACTTTTAGCTCTTGCTCTACTCAAAAACAAAACAAAGTTCAACCTTTTTGAAATATCCGTTTTTGGATTCATACTCGGCCTGATAGCACCAGCTACTTTGACTTGGATAGAAGGATATTTTTCTTCCTATATCCATCTCTTTTCCTTTTCATTAGGGCTTTTTGAAGCCAATGCCATAATCCTATCAATAATAGGATTTCTTCTCTGTATCCAACAAGGTGTGATATCTTTTGGCAACAAATCTCCGATATCGAGAAAAGAATACACAAAAGGAGAATTGCATCAAATAACTGCAGAAAAAGGTGCATACCGGAATGACATAAACCTATTAAGGGAAAATCTCTCTAAATTCGAATCTGCCAAGTCGATCATACATAGCCATATATCACAAGAAGAAAATCTACAGGAGAGGCAAAACGAAGAGATAAATAATGCCAAAAATCTAAGTGAAGAAGAATTGCATTCTATATCCTTTGCACATAAAAACGAATTGGAACAGATAATAAAAGATCATGAGCAGGAAGAACATGTATTATTAACTAAACTTGAATCAAATCCAGATTTCAAAGGGTCAAAAAAAATAAATTTAAACATAAACAAAAACTGGGTATGGCTCCTTCTCTTGCTTATAATGGTGGTAGGATTTATGACCAGATTATCCAGCATATCCGTATCATCCAAATTCTTTATATTTGATCCATATTTCGATATGCTTGCAGCAAAATCAATCCTCGCATTTGGACATCAATTCTATCTGTCCCAGTCAGCATGGCCTGTCGTAGCACATGGGACTGTCATGCGTATACAACCTCTCATACCTTACCTAGAAGCGTATTGGTATTCCTTAGCAGGTTTTTTTGGAGCTTACACAGCCACATTCAATTCTGCTCTCATGAGTTATGTCGGTAGTTTCTATCCGCCAATAACCGCGGCACTCCTCATATTTGTTGTTTTCATACTCATATACTACGAATACGGGAAGTATGTTGCTATAATTGCAGCCTCCCTAACTGCTCTAGTTCCCATACTATTTGATACATTCATTGCTGGGCAGCAACTCCTGCAACCATGGGGAATATTCAGTTTATTCCTGTTCTTTGCTACATACATGCTTGCAATAAAACATATGGACAATCCAAGATATGCAATATTAGCAGGAATAACATTCGCATCAACTTTCTTAGGGGCACACTACTTCACTGTAGATACAGGTGTTCTGGCACTTTACATAATAATACAAGGAATAATAAGTATATACAGAAGAGATATACATAAAAATTTCTATAAAATGAATGCGATAATCCTAATAATCATAACAATCTTTCTGGCATTATATGAACCATATCATGCGACACTCTCCGGAAGGATGCCAAAAATCTTCGGGATACCGATCACTCTCTCGTTTCCTCTATTCGCACTAATCTTCATCGCATTTTTGGAGTATATGCCAAAAATCTTGCAAAAAAAACACATCCTATTTAAAAATTTGGATAAAAAAGAATACTTAAAATGGTTAATTATAACATTAATAATAATAACCTTACTGCTTATGCTTACGCCTATAGGCAAACCTATAACCTCCTATCTTGAATTAAGCAAAAAATTCACAACCCCTTCATCTGCTTTATTTATGACGGTCCAGGAATTTGCTCCAACTGGTTTAGGATATAACTTCTTCTCCGGAGGGTTCGGACTTATAGGCGCAAACATATTCGGTCTTCCAATACTCGTGTGGACAATTGTTTCCTTATCAATACTACTGATATTCCTGAGTATCATATATCGTAACAGCAGAACCGGAGTTCTATATCTCGCAATATCCTTGCCGCTTATTATCGCAGCAGTTTCGGAAGTGAAATACCTACCCCACTTCGCTGTAGCCTATATAATGCTTTTCGGCATACTCCTAGGAGAACTTATAAACCTAGCAAGGAACGGTATTCCAAACAAAAAATCTGTAAGGAAAACAGAAAATCAATCCATAATTATGCTTATCTTTTCTATAGGCCTATTCTTTATATCCCCAATAATTTCAATGTTATATCTGCTGGTACTGATATTTACGCATAAACTGTCAAAACCTTCACATGCATGGGCAATATTCATTCTGTTTGTTCTGCTTGAATTTGCAACCCTATTCGTGAATCATACAATAATGGTCGGAGAAGTTAGCACTGTCATATCCTCTTTCTCTGCAGCATCCGTATATTCATCGAATCCAGCTGCAGCATGTAGCACATTCAGGTCCCATGGAAATATAATTGGGAGCACACTATACTGCAATACAATACCCTTATACTGGCAGAAAGCAACATCGTGGATGTCCAAGAATATCGGACCATATGCACCACGTGTATTAGCATGGTGGGATTATGGAGACTGGATAAACTGGTTCGGAAACACGAATGCTGTCTTACGTGGAGACAATTCAGTAGCAAAGGAGGATTATGCAACTGCAGCATCCTATGTATTAGGTCCAAAGCATGGTTTCGGTCCTTCGACACTAGCTAATGTGATGAACAGCAACCAATCGAAGTATGTCCTATTCGACGAGCAACTGCTCCCAAAATGGGGAGCACTGGATTTCTTAGCATGCATACACATAAATGCAACATCAGAATCATATGCAATAGACCAAGCCAAACAACAGAACCAATCCAACCCTTATATACTCGGTACATCAAATTGTGAGATTACACATGATCCGCAATACGCATTAGTACCTCTATCTACATTAATATCAAACAATTCAAGCACACTATCCAACTATTGTTCCCTAAATACAAAACCCCCATATGTGAAAACACTTCTCGTGAACGGATTCTCTCTATCAAATCAGACACTCTGTCTAAATACTACCTTCAACAAGAGAGGCATAATGGACTTGTATTACGAAAACGGGACAAAAACAAATTCAGTGATACAACAGTTTTATAGTGAAGGTATAATTAAACTACGGAGTGGGAGGAATAGTTATATAAGTTATGTGGAGTTCCTTGTCATATACCTCCCAAACAAAAACGGGAGCATAACAAACGCACCATCCGAATTCTATCAATCAAATTACTATAAAGGTTTCTTCTTAGGCGACCTAAAAGGATTTACTCAGGTATATCCTTCAGATGCAGCAGCCATAGGAACAAATTTTGTAAACTATACCTATCCACTGCGTATATACTCACTAAACAATTATACCGGGGGAAATGCTCCTATAACATCAAAACCTCCATATATCAAAAATAAATATGTTATACCTTGACCATAACAGTTTTAAACCCAACTTCGCCACACTGATCTAAAACCAAACCATTTTTAATGCCAGTGGCAATATATCTTTGGTCATAAAATGAAAATATAACAATGCCACTTGGCGGTATATTCCTTTAAGGAAAACCATTGAATCTTCCATCAATGATTTCCAAATATCGTGACATTTTATTTTTCCGTTTATTTTAGTATTTTTCTTCGGAAGAATATAAAATTTAGTTTGATTATCACATCTTTTGATTATAATTTTGAATGTGTAATATCTGTCAAGTCTCACACTATCAACTTCTATTCCAACTCTATTCATCATTTTTCTTGCTTTGTTGAATGCTTTCATCTCCGATCTATTTCTTGTACCATATCCAACATATATTTCAGTATCCAAATCAATGATGCAAAAGCGTATGCAAAAGTCTTCTTCCTACCATTTTCTTTTTTTGATACCGGCTAAGTAATGTCTTGTCATTGTAAATCCATAACTTGTTCCATCACCAGAGATGTCTATATTTACTAATCCCTTCCGTTTTACCATTATTACAAATATATTATGTATTAGCATCGATTCTATAGAATCAGAATATAATTTTTCAACAGTTTTGTACATTTTTAATATTCCAGATAATTGACTAAAGAACGGCAAAAAGCCTAGCAGTTTTTCTATTGCTAATTCCAACTATGTCCTTAAATAACAATATTATTACCTTATCTTCAACACAAATCTTCGGTGGTCTTCCAATATATTTTATATTTTTGATCAGAAAGGATACTGCTTCCTTTGTTATTGATCCTATTTTTTGCAAAGCAATATCTAATCGTTTTTTATATCCATTTTCATATTGCATAAAGAAAAAGATGTAAAATTATGAACGATATCATAATTCTTTGGAAGGAAATAGAAACCTTTTATAAAAAAAGATCACAAAATTTGGTAATTCTGCAAAAGTAGATGCTCCTAAAATACATCAGACAATACGCATATATTCTTATACTAAAAAATAAACTCATGCAAAATAAATTTATGTCCCACACCTTAATATTACAAAGATTTTTATATATTTGATTATAACAATATGATTGGTGTTTGGATGACAAAAAGAATCATAAAAGATATATCTAATAAAAAAAACAAATATGAAGGGGACTTAGATACCAAAATCATATTAGAGGTTGCAACTGTCGACCCGAGATATTATGCATTTCTCGCAAAACATACCGGCTCATATTGCGGAGGATAAATATACTTTTATTATACCCTATTAAAAGAGGTAGACAAAATGAAAGTTGCCCGATTAGAGAATATAGGTATCTTAGCTAATGATAGTTCTATTATGGGTAATTACTTATTAATTAAAAAAGTACCAAAGGATTATAGAATTGTTGATAATAGAATAAAGAATACAAAAAGGATAAATGCTCCATTATATCTAGAAGTATACCCCTCTTTTTTATGTAATTTTAAATGTACCTTTTGTTATCTTAAACTTTTAGGTATAAATCCTGATGATTCTTATCAAATGTCTGACAAAACGATAAAATCAACAATAAAAATATGTGTTGATTATGGAATAAACAGTATAGGTATACTTGGAGGGGAACCATTTCATCCGGTAAATATAAAAACTACATATAAACTAATTGAAGAATCTAATAAAAAAGATATTGCAGTTGATGTAACAACAAATGCATATTTTTTAAATAATAAAATTATAAACTTTTTAAATGATAATAATACAAAATTAACTATTTCGCTACATGCTATACAATCAGAAGAGAGTTTGAAAATAATTGGATTTAATTGTACCGAACGTCTTAAAAATATAATTAGTAATACTGTAGATGGAAAAATTGATTATGGTCTAACTACTTCTATTTTAATGACTAATATTGATACAATCGACCAAATGTTAAATTTTGTAAATAATCTATCAACATGTGTAGCATGGGTATGGAAATATGTTTCTGTTTTTAATAATTTTGATAACTCCACACTATTGAATATTACTGACTTTTTTGAGCTCTATAAGAAATATAAAAATAAGATAAAAACAAATACTTATTTTGATGCACCTTTTACATATAAATATTTAGAAATTAAACCACAGAAAACAGAATTAGATTCTATCTTATCTCTTTGTTGTAATCCGGGTGAATCAAAGGCAGAGGTTATGCCTGATGGAACAATCTATTCATGTGTGTTATTCCATGAAGATAAAAGTCAAATAGTAGGCAATGTAAATACTAAGTTTGATTTCACAAAAGAATATGGATATAAACACCTCTTATGTAAAAATAATATGTGTGTACACATTAAAAAGTGTACCGGTTGTATTGCATATGCCCATTTAAATAATAAATTAGTAGATGATCGTTGTGAGTTTAGATATAAATAATAAACAAGATAAAAGCAATGTAAAATTAAAAGGAACAACCACTTTTCCAGGAAATGTAACTGGATATGCCTTTCTAATTAGAAATAAAGTTAAAAAAAGTATAAAGCTTAAGAAGGATCTAATATTGGTGGCAGAAGCAACTTACCCAAATGATCTTCCAGTAATGCTAAAAATGAAGGGGATTATAGTAGAAAATAAGGGATTACTTTCACATACCGGAATAGTTTCACGAGAATTCAAAATACCCTGTATTGTTGGAGTAAATAATGCTACAAAGATAATAAAGGATGGTGATAAAATTACTATTAAAAGCGGTGTTGTAATTGTTGAAAAGAAATGACGATTATATAACTTATCTGGTAAAAGACAAAATGATGAGTAAGGGTTTTCATCAGATATATAATCATTCAGAGGAATTTAAAAAAGAGGTTGTAATAATCTATAATTGGATAATTATCATTGCAGAAAAAAAATTATTAAATTATGATATTATTGAAAATATAAACTATAATATAAATCAAAGATTAGATTTTTATATAAAAAAATTTACTACTTTAAATAACTATATCAAGCTAATAACAAATAAAACGACTGAGGATGATGCGGAATTAGCCCTATCAGAAGTACATTATTTGTTTCAAATTTATTATCTTTATAACGAAGTATTTACATATGGAGTCATGGAGCAAGTGTTAATACAACAGATAAAAATAAAAAAACTTAATGTACAAGATACTCTAATTAAACTCTCTACTTATAAAGGAAGTGCAATGTATTCGTTATATAATCATTTACTCGATGTTAATACTTCAATACCACTCAAAGAATTTTTATATAATTATAAAAATGATAAAAAGTTTTTTAATCATATTAAAAAAACCTATTCAGAAGTTTTAACATATTATGAGAAGGATATAAGTTTAAGTACCTTGTACAAATTAGCTAAAAATGTACATAATAACAAAATAGCCTTAACACGATTTTCCGGAAAGAATGATGATTTTGATAAAATGCTTGTAGAATTATATCTATTTATAACAAATGTTCAAAAAAAATTATATACAATACAAAATTCACTCGTAAAATCTGCAAATATGATTTTTAAAAAATTCCCAAAAATCGAACAAAAATATGGTTGGGGGAACCCAATTACAAATCTATTAACATTATATTTTAGTTATACAAATAAACTAAAAGAGTATGGACTTAATAAAAAATATGTGTATTATAAAAATGCTGCTTTAAATATAACTGAGAAAAAATATTTCAAACTCTCTGTATATGCATCTATAGTTTTAAACTTACTAATAAAGAAACAAGGTAATTTTACTACAGATATTCCACTTATAAAATTAATTAATACAACAAGATATTTGGAAGAGTTCGGTATAATAAAAAAAATACAGACTATACAACAAAAACCCATCTCTTATATATTCATGTTGGAATTGGCACTAATGTGCAATCTTAAATGTACAATCTGTTTCAACAGAAAATTTAAACGTAATAAAATTCTTAGTTTCGAAGATTGGAAAAAAGTAATCTACACGATACCAAAAAATTCTATAATAATACTTTTTGGTGGCGAGCCATTTTTATATCCACAAATAGATAAGCTAATAAGTTTTATACAAAGTACAAATAGGAAAAAAGACATGAACTGGAAATTAAAATCATTCACAAATGGGGTGCTTACAGAAAAAATAATTTCAACTCTAAAGGATAAAGATCCGATTAATTTGATATTTAGTATTGATGGTCTTGAAAGTGCACATGATAAAATACGGGGACAGAAAACATTCGGGCATACTATAAAAACAATAACACGATTGAAAGCTACCACTAACCATAAAATAGAAGTGCGGAGTGTAATTACAACAAATAACTACATGCAAATAAACAAATTTATTAGTTTTTTCAAGAAACTTGGAGCAGATAAGATTGCTTTTGCAGATTTACATATGGGTGGAGATATAAAAAGTTATAAAGACTATTCATTAAAAAAGAAAGAGAGAGAGAGATTATTGAATCATTTTGGTACCCCTGCAAATTTGGGATTAGTAGCAAATATCGATTTCAAACTAAATTCTTATCCAAATGCTTGCGGGATAGGTATTAACAGAATTTATATTAGGAGTGACGGAATGGTAAATGGGTGTTCTGAGTTAGATATTGCAGAATCAAATATTTTTAAATCAGAACTTAATGAGTTTGGAGTTTTAAAATACCCCAGGAAGTTAATCCCAAAATTTGAGAGAGACGAAGTTGATAAAAGAAATTCTGATTGTTATAAGTGCGGTATTATTAATTTATGTGGTGGGGGTTGTAGAGCACGCGCCTTAAAAGAAACAGGGGATATAAACAAATGCGATACAATACAGAAAAGAGATATTGAAAATTTCCTAAATAAATTAATAATATGATTATATCTCATGACATTGATTTGATGGTAATATATATTTTATTATACCCTTCCTTGAAAGTAATTTAATACAATAGCTCTTTAATAAGTTCTGTAAAGGTTTCAAAGAACATATACTCGTGGTCTCTTCTG
>CAZBLA010000001.1:0-26157 GCA_964492665.1 Microcaldota archaeon | reverse complement strand
ACATGCAATTCATCCACGACTTGAAAGTCGTGGTATTCTTGCCTTACGAATAAATGATGTGCGTATGAATTTCAATATACTGTTTGACTTGATACTTTATCCTATATTATATATACTTCCAGCATATGTGGGGAACGGTGCTCCTGTGCTGTTTGGCGGAGGAAAGCCATTAGATAATAAAAGAAGTTTTAGAGGTAGACGTATTTTCGGAAACAATAAGACAATAAAAGGTACAATCTTTGTGATGATAGGTGCAATCGCAGTCGGAATGATAGAATATCCCTTCTTTCATTATATGTTGTTGATATCCATTGTTCTAGGTATTGGAACCCTTGTTGGGGATCTTCTTGGTAGTTTTATAAAACGACAGCTGCGTTTTCAACCAGGAAGAAGTTTTCCTATAATGGACCAATATGGGTTTTTTGTGGTTGCACTACTCTTTGCCTTGCCATTTGGACATACACCAGCCCCATATGGAATAATATTCCTGTTTATACTTACAGGTATACTGCATTTTTCTACAAATATAGGTGCATATATGCTCAAATTAAAGAGAGTACCGTGGTAACATTGATAAGAGACTTAATAACTAGGCTTCTACAGAAAGAAGTAATTATGAGAATAAAGAGAGATGGTTCAACCTTATCCATAATACAAAAAGGCAGAGGTAGAAATGCTATGCGGACGATGTTCTATGATAATGTTGTCTTTTCATCCATCAACTTATCCACAATATACACGCACAGTTATTGGGACTACTTCCTCCCGTTGCCTTCAATCTTTTCAAAAGCAAATATCTTAATACTGGGTCTGGGTGGCGGAACAATACCCTACCAGATGAATACACTATACAAAAATAACCTATCCATAGATGTGGTTGAGATTGACAGTGACATCATCACATTATCAAAGATATTCCTTGGCAAGGAAGTTGATGCCGACATAATAAACGAAGACGCATTATCATATATAAAAAATTCAAAGAAGAAATATAATATAATAATAATGGATCTGTATATAGCAAACAGAATACCATCGGAATTCACTAGCAGCAATTTTCTGAAGAGATGTAAATTCCATCTAGAAAATAAGGGTATATTTGCATTAAACTTCGCATTTTCTGGAGAGAATTCATCCCATTACCATACCCTCAGATCCAATCTCAACAAAGTCTTCAGATCCTTATACACGATATCGCCACTATCTCTCCATGGTAATGTGATACTCGTTTCATTAAAAAATATTCGGACAGATTCTCTTTCAAGATCCATAAAACAAAATTTCCCGCTCAATAAAGAGAACCTATTCCTAATAAATGCATACAATGAGACATTTAATCACTTATAACTTATTCTGAATATTTTCGTGTCCGGATTACTATAAACAAGTTTCATTCTTGCACTACTGCCAGACCCATAATTGCAGGACGCGGTGTTGCACAGGAACAAAAACCTGATCAGATTACTTTCAGAAAGTTTATTTCCTAAAATATATGCATTGCTTATATTGTTCTTTTTGGTTGCGATGTTTTCCCTATAAAACACCATCAATGTGAGGTTGTACGAATCATTATATGTACTGTTGAACTCTTCTTCTGTTCCTGTATTAACATCGTATAATATCGTATGCGATAATGCGTAAATTTGTTTGCCGTTCACTGAGAACGAATTGACTACTGTACCTTTTTTCGTTTTATTGATGATCATTTCTGCATTAAAAGATACACCTTCAAATCTGTATACTACTGAATTTGCTGTGCTTCCTTTCCCTATCTTTACATTTCTGAATGTCGAATATCCATACTGGTTTTTTAGTCCATTGTTTGTTATTCCTGATTCCAATACTATTCCACCAAGTTCCTGCATCCAATAATACCTAGCCAGTAAATATCCTGGTTTCCCCATCCTTTTGAGATATTGTATATCCGAACTGTTATTAAGTATAAAATTCGCAAATCCCTGTATCCTCTGTTGGTTCTGCCCTCCAACACTGTCAGTAGAACTCATTCTATCCCCCCAGCCTTCAATAACAGATCCATCAGGCCAAACAGCTAATGTGGTAGCATTCCTTAATGTATTGGTTTTCAACCATGTTACAGCAGACAAGAAATTTGAGTTTATTCCATCCGCCTGAACTACGGACAATGTCTGTGTGAACGAGAGCAACGCTCCATAAAATAGAAGTATAGAAACCAATCCAATAAAGAAAAATCCCAAAACAGAATAACCCTTCAACTCTTTTGATATGTTTTTTGAAATTATGTAAGAGATTATGCCTACAAGAATGATACATACCACACCATCAATATATATACCAAAAAGAGATAATTTCCCTGTAAATATCAATATTGTTGTTGTAATCATGTATAAAGAAGCAGTTATAACAACTATTGCTATCTTTTTAATATGCATATCCTTGGTTTTTTCCAATAGCGCATGTCCAACCACATACACAGAATATGCAGCCAATATTGATACTGGCACAGCAAGAAGAGAATTAAATCTTACTGCATTGTATTGCAGATAACCTGTCAATATAAAATAACTGAGTATTGAAAGGAATGCAGCATTTATGTTCAAATTTATTCTTCTAAGCCTGAACATCTCCCTATTGCCCACCTTATTTGCGAACAGTATGAACAGCACAACGCCTATTATTGCAAGAGGAAGTTGGAAGTTGAAACTTGACCATATGAACTGCAGTGTCGGATGTTGTAACTCCTGTATCGATTCTGTCAAATGTGTGCCAGCAATCACAAGACCACCCCCACTTGCGATCTTATTCAGATAACTGCCAGAAACAGCAATTATAAGAATAATTCCCGATATCATGAGTAATACGATGAATCTAATGCGTTTTATACTGTTTACAGTAAATGATGGGAACTTCTCTCTATCCTTTATCAAAAGATATGCAATTATGGATCCAACAAGGATAGGAAGATAAAATATGAAGAAGTGCAAGCTTGACAATGCCTCACCCCCTCTTATCACTTTGATGTATATCCATATATGTTGTATTATATATGTGACAAGCAGCATCAAAGATATTATGATGCTCTTGAACAACATATCAGCATCTGCTCTGATGAATCCATATATTGTTATCAACAATACGGCAACCATATAAACAAAAAGCATGAACGGCGCACCGCCCCATACTGCTGTTCCTATACCCAGAACAACAGTACTGACTGCGATTAATTTCAATAATGTTTTTCTATTATCGGATTTGAATGCTTTTATGAAGAATATAAGCGCAATTATCATGAATATCGTGATGAATCCGTCGCCCCTATACACAAGTGCCCCTGTTCTCGCTATATCACCTCCGGACACAGCGACAAAAAACATAGTGAGCAGTCCAAGTACCTTACTTTTTGACAAATATCTTACAAGGAAATATGCACCTATCATATCCAATATACCAAACAATATGGGTATAAGACGCATTATGTTGATCAAACTAATTAATTTACCGAAAAGGACGTAAGATATCATACTCATATAATAAAATCCGAGCGGTTCTGTTATCATGTTATGCACAGGAAATCCCGAAAGCCCCAATCTCATAGGTATTGCGTAACCATTAGCTATTGCTGCTTTTATCACTGCATAATGAAAGAATCCATCAGGTTCGAAGAAACCCTGATACTTCAAAAGCCCCATGCGCATGTATACTCCTATTACTATTATGAGCAAAGCAACAACTATCAGTAATGTTCTATTCTTAGTAAAATAAGATCTAATATCCAAAACTACACCTTTACAACAACAATAAACATAATTAAACCTAAAAGTTAATATACTAATATATTAAACGGAGGCGATCCTAATTTTTGTAATTGTATCTCTTCTGCTGTTTTTTGATCATTTATATAATAACCAAATCCCCTGTTTGGCAGTCAGTTTAAGGCAATATCTCAAAATAATTATTGTCCAACTCGACAAAATTAATTTATTAACTATTACTTCAATTTCTTATTCGTAGGGCAAGAATACAAGCAATAACATTACGCGCATCAACTGCATGTTCAATTCAAAACTCACATGGGTATGACGACAAAATAGAAGAAAAACTAATTGCGTTCTCTTCTAATCAAAAACGAAGAATAATGTATCTGCTTCCGCATTCCATAAAAAACAATCCGCCTGTCCTCTATTAAATCATACCATATAAAATCAAGAACCTCAAAAAATAGATAAAATATGCCAAGAATACGACAATTAAAGAACTCTATTATTGCAATAGCAATACAAAAATATTTTTTTTCCGAATGTTTCACAAACCTTTATATACTTATCTTTTAACTTCTTACTTAATAAAATTAGAATTTAGTGTTAAACATAAAGTGGTAATATGAATAGTCTAAAAGCGAAGAGGATAGTTGCTGTAGCAGGAGGTGCAGCATTATTAGGTCTTGGACTCGCATTTGCAGGTCCAATAACATTCCAGAACGTACCGGTTATAAACAATGCGGGAGCACCCGTCATACAAGTCGTACTCGGACATGCAGCAAAGCCATCTGATGGAGTCGCAGCAGCAAGTATTGCAGCAGCAATAGGAAACCTTGCTTATGTATCAACACCAGTAACTGCAAGCATAAATCCGGCACAGGCACAGAGCGTACTGGGAGCAACAGTTCCAAGTTCAGCAGTAACACTTTCAAACGAACAGGTATGGCTGAACGAGAGCGCATCTGCATCATTGCCAAGCAATGTATACGGATTCACAACACTAATAGGTTCAGTACTTAACCATGCTGTACAACTGAATTCACCAACGAACACAAAAACACTTGCATCTGGTTCAACATATGGATATCCTGGAACATCTTCTGCATCTGGATATAATGCAATTAATCCTATGCCAAGTCCATATGTAGCTTATGGAACACCATCAATACAGAGTGTTACGGCAACATATAATGGAGGAGGATTATCTTTCACAAGTTTCAGAAAGAGTGGTTCTGATAATTTATTGAAAGTAGGTTCTGCACAATTACCCTCATTAATGAATAACGTAGGTAAGAATGGAGAGACAGAATACCTATGGTTAGCAGGATTCCCAGTATACAACCAACACGCAAAAGCATTCAATCTTGCAAGTGCATCTGGTGCTTACCAAGTAGTGTTCAACAAGCCAATAAATCAGTACACAAGTTCTGGATCTCTAAACAGTCCAGACATAACACTTCTAGGCCAGAATTGGACAATACTGAACTATACTACAGGATTCACAGCAACAGCAACAGGAACAACTACAACTACAGCCGGAGGAGCAATAAATCTTGCACAATCACTTACACCAACAAAAACATTATACGTCGGACAGAACTTCTCTGTAGATAACTTTACAATAGAATTGGCAGACCTCGGAAGGGCAAACTCCAACGGAATAAGTCCAGCAATACTTAACATATACTATAAGAACAGCACAACACCAACAAACACAACAACAGCATATTCACCAGGTGTGACAAAGTTTAATGTATCCGGACATACACTTTTCGTAAAGGTCAAAGACGTTGTGAATGGTTACACACTCCAATATGCAAAGATACAGGCATACTCCAATGTATACAAGATAACAAATAATCAGGTATACAACCAGACAAACAACCCTGGATGGACAGCACAATTACTATGGACCAACACATCAGCAACAACAAAAACATTAGCACAACTACAGAGCATAATACTGATAAACTCATCAGCAAAAACATTAACACCAGGACAAAGTTTCAGTTTTGTACAGGATCCATCAAAGTACAAACTAACATTCGTAGGACAGACACTTGGTTCAGCTAACTTCGATCCAATAACAGTAAAAAGCCAACATGTTAGCAGTGTAATGTATCAAAACACAGGAACAACACCAATAGGTAATACAATAACTAATGTAACAGAACCTGCAGAAGAGCTCGTAGTAACAAGTTCAATACCAGGGGCATTCACAGTAGGATCAGCGCCACAATCATCCACACTAACATACAACCTAGTTCCATACAAATTAGATTCTGCACTAACAACAAGCACACCCGGAATCAATGTCTATGCGGATATTTCATCACAAGCACAAAATCTAGTAAGTTCAACCCATCCACTTACAATAACAGTAAATGGATATGCAGATACATCTCACGTAAGCAAGTCATATACTATAGCATCAGCGCCACAACTATCTTCTAATACTCCAAATTCACTTGGTTCTTTAACACTTTCTAATATAACATCAATAAAGCTGTCAAGGGCAATACCTGGATTGAATGTGTATCTATCAACAAATGCAGTAACTTCATCCAATACCTTTGCAGTAGTTAGTGGTACAAACTCATCAGCATCATTAACATATGTATCAGGAGGACAAGTATTGTATGCACCAGCAACGGGAAAGGTATATGATCAGGTAACACCAGCAACAGCATCAGCAACATACAACCAGCATAATGGTCAGCTAACATCTTCATTCACATTATCATCAGCATCAGGAACCTTTGGTACAGGATCATCAAATGAATATTGGACATACAAGATGTCTGAGATTGCTGTACCAAGCCAGGCACTTTCACTCGACTATCTCAGTTTCGGATTGTTCAATAACACAGGCGGAGCAGGTGCAGAGCCTCTGTTCATAGTGAATGGTTCGGTTGGAGGAGCAAAGAACAATGTAACATACACATCAACATCAGGAAAAGTATTGAAAGCGAACCAATCCTTTGTGACAGAACGTGGAAGCAAGGTAGCATCAATAGCGCCTTACGCACTAACATTCGATATCGCAAAGGCAGTTGACCATCTACAATTCACAGTAGGTCCAGCTAGTGCAAGTACAAGCAGTGCAAAGTCATATACACTATGGCCAAAAAATCCTATAGCAGGTTATGGAATCGGAACTACAACCAACATCGCCAATGTGTCTATTGGAAAGGTAACAGCAGCAGCTGCAGTAACACCAGGCTCATTCACAGTAACAGGAATAAACAACATAACAGCAACACCATCAGTAACCAGTGCAACAACTCCAGTATTGCTGAAGAACCTGAGTGCAGGATCACCTAGCAACTTAGTAGTGCTTGACAGCCAGGCTAACTCTGGAAGCACATTAATACTAATTGGTAGTGGTTATGTAAACTCACTCAGCCAGCAGCTACAGCAGGCTCTTAACGTACAAGTAACATCAACAGCACCAGTATTACAGGCATACGCAGCTAACACATCAAGAGGCGCAAGGATCCTTGTTGCAGGATACACTGCCAACCAGACAACACAAGAAGCAAACGCATTCATACAAGACCTATATAACGCAGCTGCAACAAGCTGAGTTATATCTCTTTCTTTCTTTTTTTATCTTTTTATCTGACTTTTCTTCTTTTAGTGGTAACCTTTTTAAACTTTTAATGAGTATACCTTGTCGATATAATTGTGATATTTATGCATAAAGTTTACATATTTGCTATGCTGCTTTCAATTCTCCTGATTTCTGCTACATCCGCACAGTCTACATTCTCCAGTTTTCTAAACAAGTATAATATTACAGGAGTCACAACTGTGAACAACATGTCCTATTCTGCAATGAACTATTCTCTTGTATGGATCTCCCGGAAACACTTCCTCATCAACAATACTCCTAACCGTTCATTTGTTACAAATAGTTCTGCAGTAGCAGATATTGTATCACCATACCTTATAAACAGATATTATCCCGCTTCCTCCGTATTCGCAAACATCTCAAACAGTATAAAGCATTTCCGGTCTCCAGTAGACCGTTCACTAAAATTGTGCTTGTCATTCACCGGCTTAATGTTCTTGACATGCACATACCAGAACAACTGCAGATCATGCTCAGACAGCAACTATTGTGAAACAACACTCGCAAACTATGGATCCGCATTCAGATACGGAATAATAAATTTTTCACAGACATACAGTACATTCAATGGGAATTACACAGAAATGCTGACTCTTGCAAAGGATATAAACCAGAGCAACTATGGAAAGTATATAAACAAGATGTATGCATCAGCGCTCAATATAAGCTCATCTTCTATTGCTATGCCACATTCTGATATATTCCCTGTAAAGAATGTATCACATGCACAACTCAATGCCTGTCCATACAGGCTTGCCCCTACTCCATGGTATTGCGGAAGTAGATACATAGGCGGATTCTGTCCTGCAATAACATTCAACATATCAAAGATATCCGCAATAGTAGCACAAGTAAAAGAACTGAAGAACCTACCCATATACAACAAGACAATAATGGATTTTAGTGCTTCATCAGTGTATATGGCGAATTCCTATATGAACCATCACAACGACAGCCTCAATATGAAACTATTCAACAATCTGCTTGATTCCGCAGAACCGGGATATAATGCTGCAGTTGCGAATGCGGCATCTATCCTAAGCAAAATAAATAATCCCGAATTATCATCCTCTCTTTCCATACTAAAGTCAAACTTCACGAAAATCAAACTATTGAAGAACATGCAAAACATCGCAAAAGCCAATTCTATGATACATCTGCTTATTGCAAACGTGGCAAGATTATACAAGAATGCATCTTCCCTATATCTGCCGCTCTACAACATATCACGTAATAATACATTTGCTCTAAAACTCATAACTCTCAATTATCCTCAAAATTCATTACCCCCCTTCCTATCATCCCTATCAAGATCGCAAAAAGCAATAGAAGGACATCTGTCCCGCCATATAACCTATCTACAACTATCATCCTTATACTCAAATTCCATCACGATGTCTAAATTAATCCATGGAATACCTCCTGTTTCATCAACAGCGGAATTTGTTAAGAACTTGGATTACTGGTTCGTGAATCCTCTTGCAACCAATCCACACACATCTCTTAAGTCAAGAAACTCAACAGCAGCATATCTTGCAATGTTATTATCCATCCTAATAGGGGCGATAGTATCCCTTATAATATATTTTGCATATGTTTCAGTGCATCATAAAAAGAAACACAAGAAGAAAGGCAGAAAAAGAGCAAAAGAATCAAAGAGGCATAACATTCTCATAGGCATACTCATACTGTCTATAATAATATACGCATCAGTCACATTGCATTTTGCCCAACAAGCAAATTTGTTCATTCCAAGCACCTACTTCATACAACATGCTAAATCATCCAATACGGTAGCGTTGTATGTAAACCAAACAGCCCCATACGCATCATGCATAAGTTCGGTCAGGAGCAGATTGAACAGATCAAACCGGACATTATTGCTAATGGAAAATAGAATAAAGAATATTGCAGCTTCTAAATCCTTTTCAAAATCCATTAACTCGACAGGAACAATAGATTTTACTGTATCCGATAACACAAGATCGATGTCTATAATGTACTCGGCATCGAACTCTTCAGGAACCATCTTACTGAAAAACCCTTCATCAAA
Source organism: Microcaldota archaeon (assembly GCA_964492665.1). Lineage (GTDB taxonomy): Archaea > Micrarchaeota > Micrarchaeia > Micrarchaeales > Micrarchaeaceae > JAJYXL01. The sequence goes on along the minus strand of CAZBLA010000001.1, from coordinate 16,733 downwards.
GCTCATGAGCGAATTCCTACTCAATGGCGGATTGAACGAAACAGGAAAACAGACCTTGCCATCATCCAACAGCATACGGGAAGGGAAATGGAGCATATCATATACTCTCACATCAAATGCCATAATAACCATAAATAAAACATTCACGAAGAAGACCACCAGCAATCCGCTCCTCCTTCTCAACAAAGCAATAGGCTCCTCAATACCCACATTCATACTCAGCAACAGGACCGAATACAAAGGTTTAATTGGTTATACGATGTATATAAATGGTTCAATACTCAAAGGAAACAATTGTACCTTGCTGCAGATAATTAAATAATGGGTGATCGCATATGCAACAGAAAAAGAGCAACAGCACCAAGAAGAAAACCATAAAAACAAAAAGGAATGAAGACAGCAGCAGCAAAGATGCCACAAAACCGCACAGCCGATTGTCTAAAGCTATCTTGGTGGCCATATTAGCCATAATAAGCGTTTCAGTAATCATAACCGCATATTCCTATGGTGTCATTAACACATCCTCTAACGTACACTTGTCCGTATTCCTGTCAAATATGAAACATGCATCACATATAGCACTATACATAGACATAATAAACAATTCAGTATATGTAAATTCAGCATATTGTGCAACTTCCTTAATATACCAAATAATGAAATCCAATTATACACATCGCGATCCATCAACAATAAATTTCTTCATAACGAACGAATCTAATGACAGCTGCATATATTCCTTGGGTCTGAAGAACGCAAGCAATTATACACATACAACATATTCCAGATGCATAAGCATGTCAAAAGGAACACCCAGCATATTCATTGATTATAACAAGATCAACAAGACAGTAGTGCATAAAAATGCCCTATACATAAACGGGACAGTCAAATATCTGTTGGAATGCGGAGTATCAGCACAAATGAGATAAAAATGAAAAGACAAACAACCTAAATGGGGTGAGTGGGGTAAAACTATTTCAATACTTTCCAAAGAACTATTCAATACTCAAAACGACTAGAAAGGCCCAATCAGCTATAGAGTATCTTTCGACCTACGGCTGGGCTCTTCTCATTATTGCTGGTGTTCTATCTTTCCTGCTTGTATATGTCAATGTTCCTACAACCCTTTCTCCATCATCCTGCAAATTCTCCGATGGTTTCTACTGCAATGCAGTGGTTCTTAGCACCAACACATTATCAGAGAATACGGTTGTCATGATGGTAATAACAAACAAGCAAAGATATGCAATTACGAATCCGGATCTGATAGTAAACCTAAACAATAAAAATTATACGGGCACAAATACCTGTATTCCGTCTTATGTGGTTTCAGGAGGTTCCATAATCTGCAACCTCACCCTTCCTGTGAACACAAAATTAGGGCAATATCTCATGAGCAGCATATACATAAAAGCTGATTATTGTGGTCTTACTACAAACAATTGTCAGAATCCTCCATCACTGACATATGTAGGGAATATGAAGTCACATGTATCCATTTCCACATACCCCAAAATAACAATCACACTAACAGCCGAGAACGCGACCAATCCTGCCCAGTCCAATGTCAAAGATCCTCTCTACGCTACAGTTAAACTGTCCGATTACCCTTTGAGGGGAGCTACAGTCACATTTTCAGTTACTCCCGCAATATATACAGCAGAGCCCACATTAACAGCTACTTCAATATCCGGGTCTTCCGCAAGTTACGTGTCCGGATCAGCATCAGGGAATGCAATAATAACTGCGCACTATGCGGGATACATGGCTTCTACAACCGTCACTTTCAAATAAGTTTCTGAACTATCGGTAATTAACAGCCGTATAACCTCCAATGGTCTTCAGCCCAGATGTCTAACCATCAAGGAACCGAAAACATATCCTGCGGAATGCAAAAACAACTGATTCCGTTTTAGATCTATGCTGTTTACAAGTAATGCAATGTCACAATACAAGAAACGAACTGCATATTCTGTATTAAAGTAAATAATTGAAATCTATCTAATTATAAGGCAATAAATTACAAATCTTTTCTGATAACAAACAATTATTGACAAACATTTAGGTAAGGACATGATACTAGAGATAAAAGACCTCCATGTCTCTATAGGAGACAAGGAAATAATCAAGGGAGTAAACATATTAATCAGAGAGAATGAATTCCATGTCATAATGGGACCGAACGGATCCGGAAAGACAACACTGGCCAAAGCGATCATGGGACATCCGGAAGTCAGGATAACAAGAGGCCAAATACTTGCGGACAGCCAGCCCATAAATGACATGACTCCAGACAAACGCGCAAAGTTGGGATTATTTATGCTGTTCCAAAATCCTGTAGAGATAGATGGTGTTGGTTTTGTAAACTTTTTGAGGTCGGCATTGGAGTCATTAAAGGAAGAGCATGTAAACACCAGAGAAATGGTGACCGAGATAAAAGAATACTCTTCGAAACTAAAGATAAGCAACGGTATAATCGGAAGGTCCCTGAATGCTGGATTTTCTGGCGGAGAGAAGAAAAAGAGCGAGATACTGCAGATGGCAATACTGAAGCCGAAGATAGCAATACTGGATGAGCCGGATTCCGGATTAGATATAGATGCTATAAAGATAGCGGCAGATAATATAACAGAAATATCGGAGAAGAATGGCATGGGTCTTCTGGTGATAACCCACTATAACCGCATACTCTCATACATGAAGCCCGAATTCGCACATATAATGGTTGATGGCCAATTGGTTACAAGCGGCGGAATAGACATGGTGGACGAAATAGAAAGGGAAGGATACGGAAAATACATAAAATAAGCAGATGATGCAATGCCAAACTTCGATGTAGACAACATACGAAAAGATTTTCCGATACTCACTACTAAAATGAATGGAAAAGAATTGGTATATCTGGACAGCGCAGCCACATCACAGAAACCAATACAGGTAATAAACAAAATAACGGATTATTACAAAACATATAATGCAAACATACATCGCGGCATATATCAGATATCCGAAGAAGCTACAGAAGCATATATAGAATCAAAGAAGAAGGCTGCAAAATTCATAAATGCTGATTCTTACAGAGAAATAATATACACAAAAAATGCTACAGAATCCATAAACCTGGTAGCTCTCAGTTGGGCGGAGCAGAACATAAGAGCAGGAGACCATATACTCATAACAGAGATGGAGCATCATAGTAATATAGTTCCATGGCAGATGCTTGCGAAAAGGAAGGCTGCAATACTCGATTACATAACCATCGATACTTCGACTGCAGCATTGGATGCAGGAAGCATAGAAAAGCAGCTGGACAAGAATCCTAAGCTGCTTGCAATAACACACACATCAAATGTCCTGGGGACAATAAACGACATACATAGCATATCAAAACAAGCGCATAAGAGAGGTGCATATGTCCTAGTCGATGCAGCGCAGTCCGTCCCGCATATCCCGGTGGATATTAAAGCATTAAATGCCGATTTTCTTGCTTTCTCAAGCCATAAAATGTTAGGGCCTTCAGGACTCGGAATATTGTATGCCAAAGGCCATATACTGGAACAGATGCCTCCAGTTATGGGAGGGGGGGACATGATACTTACGGTTGACAAAGAGAGAAGCACATGGAACGAGATTCCATGGAAATTCGAGGCCGGCACGCCAAATATTGAAGGCGCAATAGGATTCGGAGAAGCGATGGATTACCTGCAAAGGATAGGGATGGAAAATATAAAGCAACATGAGACCAAACTGACTGAATATGCTCTTGGGAGGATAGAAGAAATAAAAGATGTCAAAACTTTTGGTCCATCAACTGCAGGAACAAAAAATAGGGGCGGAATCATATCTTTTGCCATAAAAGGCGTACATCCCCATGACATTGCGACTGTCTTCAATAATGAAGCGATAGCGATAAGGGCTGGCCATCATTGTGCCATGCCTCTGGTAACTGCCATACTCAAGCTGCCTGCAGTTTCAAGAATAAGCTTTTACCTATACAACAAAATGAGCGAGATAGATTACGCCATGGATGCGATAAAGAAAACAAAAGACATATTCCATATATATTAAGATGATCCGAATGCCTCTAAGCATATATGCAGAAGAAATCATATCCCATTACGAGCATCCCCACAACAAGGGCAAACTAATCGATCCGAGCGTAATGTTACATGAATACAATCCTGTCTGCGGAGACGATCTTACCATATACTGCCTTATCGAAGAGAACAAACTAAAAGATGTTAAATTTGATGGCGAAGGATGTGCAATCAGTATCGGGACCGCAAGCATGCTTACTGATCATGTAAAGAATAAACTCCTATCAGAAATAGAAGATATGAATCTTGACACAATCAAAACTCTCATAGGAATGGATCCGGGTTCATCAAGAGTTAAATGCGCAACCCTTGCTCTAAAAGCATTGCAGGGTGCCATATTTCTATACAAAAACAAGCCAAAAGACAAGCAACAACTGCAGTCTTTCTAATTCCTAAAGTTACCTATTCCTCAAACATGCTCATTATTTCTCAATCAGCACAGCAGATAAAGCTTTAAATATTTATCTATGTATATTTTATATATTAAAGTAAATAATATATACAATAGGTAATAAAATGATATATGCATATAAGAAACCACTTAACAGAAACTCAATGTTACATATCATACGTTATACATCCATGCCATTGATGGTTGCCATAATTATCGGTTTACACATATCAAATGCAGCTTCCCAACCTTCGCTTATCAGTCAGTTGAATAACATAAAATTCCTCCTGTCCCAAGTCGGTCCGATACTGAGTGCGGTTCTATTCATTATTGCCGGAATATTCTATGCGATCGGACAGATACTGCCGCCGGACAAGAGAGCGAATTTTCATACTGCTTCTATAAACATAATAATTGGAGCGATAGTTGTAGGGGTTTTAAGTTTTGCATCTTCATCACTCGCAACCGCATCAACACATCTGCTCTCCAACATGACAGCTAATAAGGTGTAATCAGATGTTAGGATACAATATAGCAATAAGCATAATTGCCATAATGCTTTCGATAGGGGGCATCATTCTTGGCATAGGATATGCCCTGAGCAATAAAAAACTGAAAGAGTTCGGATATGATGAAATATTCCAATCCATACTGAACGGAATAATAGTCGGTATCTTATTCATATCATTTGCTCCGAACGGCCTGATATCCAATTCAATAAATGGCATAGTACAAACATCATCGGTTTCTGCCACTTGCCAGAGTTACATGTCACAGAACACTGCAATATGTTTTTCTTACAATTATCTTATCGGATCAATCCCCATATCCATAAATGGAAACAAATACCCTTCACTTCTCATAGATTCCAGGAATCTACTCATTCCCGTGTCTATAGTATATGCGTCTGTAGCAGTAATAAACAGCATAGAGATAAATCTTCTGATCGCAAGCATAAATCTGAACGGCATGTTCAATCCTATACTAAAAGAGACAGGATTAATAATACGTGCTATAATAACGTCAATATTTGGAATATATATGCAATCTATCCTTCTTAACATAATATCCGTAATCGCGATTCCTATACTCCTGCCTATAGGCATAGTGCTACGCACCTTCTATCCGACAAGAAAACTGGGCGGAGCGATAATGGCAATAGCCATAGGTCTATTTGCCGTTTTCCCCCTAACATATCTGCTGGATGCCCATATAACCTCTAACTTTACAAATATGGTATATTCAAACCAAAAGACGGATTCATTCACTATCGGTCTAAACACAATCAAGAACGAGGTCATATCTGTTCACTCTAATACCTCATCCTCCTCACTCCCGATAATAAAAGCAATATCCTCCTCTGCCAAGAATCTGTTCCTGTCGTTCTACGCATGGATCAAACAGACCCTAGACATGTTCGCCCTTCTAGTAATAGAAGTCTTCGTCCTTCCACTATTCAGCCTAATATTGACCATAATATCGATAAGAGAACTGGCGACAATATTAGGAAGCGAGATCTCTCTAGGAAAATTTGATATATTCTAAGGTGCTGAAATGTATGGCAAGTATAATTCTGTATTCAAAAAACTAATCCCTTATGCATTGATATTACTCGAGGTACTGTTCGTCTTTCTTGGAATAGCGACAGGATCTCTAATAATGATACTCATATCTTCCATATTGGCTTTTGCGATATTTGTTTTATATTCCTTATGGGATATGCTAGAATCATCAATATTCAAGCACACTAATTTCATACAGCTGCTCAGAAATTATGAAATAACTGGCGATAGGAGCACTGCGATGTTCTATACCGGAAGCAGATATGGCTCTATCTCTGTAGCAAAAGTCCAGAACATATCAGGTGATGGGATAGACACTCCAAAATTCGAGAATCTAATCGAAAAGACAAATCTACCTTTTAAAATAGTGACACATATAGAAAAAATCAAAACAAAGAACATAATCGAAAACATAGAAACAAAGAAATACATGAAAGAGATAGCACTCTCGAAAATGTCAAACAAGCCAAAAGACAAGTTAAAAACTGAAAAACTCAGGAATGAGATATCATACCTGGACCACGAAATATCCGAACTCCATTCTGGCGGAGTGCCCCTAACCGTCTCATACTACATAATGTGCGCAGCGATCTCATCGGATAAATATACTGCCGAAAAATATTCAATCTCAAATCTGAACCAAATAATCATAGAGTTCGATTCCTCCTTCGGAACCAAATCTAAGCTACTGTCCGGAGATGAGCTTGTTGATACACTAAAACTAGAGTCAATGATACTATGAGCTTCTACAAAAATCTGATGACATCGAAAGCAATAAGCAAATTCGGCAAACTGATTGATATGACAGAAAAATTTCCCGATAATTATGCATATAAGGATTATGTTTATATAGGAAAATCAAAGATCTACAGAATTCCTGTAATGCTGGACCTAAATAAACTAATGAATCCGCATATATCAATAATCGGAATCACAGGATCCGGCAAAACCCATCTATCGAAAAATCTGGTAATCGGACATTCCATAAAGAAAAACTACAATATACTAATCATAGACTGGAATGGGGAGTATGGGGAAGTGATAGCTTTCTTATCCGGGAAAACATATATAATGGGAGAAAAATGCGGTATAAATCTATTAAACCTATACAAAAATTCTTCCAAGAGCAGAATCGCTTCGATTATCTCCGAACTGTTATATCTAAATGATACGTATAAATTCATGCTCTTGAAAATATTCGAGGAATTGGCACCGGAAGAACTCACCATCACCAATATCCTGAATAAGATCGATCATTACTGCGGCAGATCAGATCTTTATCTCCGGAGCAAGATCGAATATCTAATAAATTCGGGATTATTCCTAAACAGCAGCATAGATCTACCTAACATGCTGAAAGGCGTCACTTCAATAGACCTATCAAACCTAAGCACACAGGACGCAAAGCAGCTTTTTGCTAGAACGATACTAAAATTCCTATTGTCAATGATGTATGACATCAAGCCCAGCAGTTCAATCAATCATATGTTGGTTTTGGATGAAGTATGGAAAGTTTTATCAAAAGACAACGATATAACTAAATTTTTCAGAGAATCCCGTAAATATGGATTTAGTATACTTGTTTCCTCCCAAATGTCCACTGACATAAATAATGAAATAATGGCGAATTCCGCATGTACTTTCATCTTCAGATTACAGGGAGAATCCGATTTATCCATACTCCAAAATTCCGGAATAATATCCAAAGAGGATCCCAGAACATTGAAGAGGGGGTCATGCATACTCTCCCTATCGGAAAAAAATTCCAGGACAAAAAGATTCATTGTAGAATCTGTCGATAGATTTAATGTCGATTCCTATAAAATAAAATGTGGTTCCATGATAGTATCAATATCTAGAGACAAATTTTCTGAAACAATAAAGCAATTGGACATCGATCCCATAAAGCAGCAGAAGATAATTCTGTTCACAGAGCAAAACGAAAAGAATATCGACCTGAGGGCTCTGATCATCCTAATCAGAAAACTTGGTGCAGACAGATCATCAATCATATCAGCGTTATCCCAAATGGGACTGGATGAGCTTGAGGTGGTAATCGCATACGAATCAATGAAAGAGGTAATTATATATGACAGATAATCTATCTCTGAAATCCAAAATAACTGTAGATTGCATATTGCATACAACAGTTTCAGATCTTAAAACCATGCTTTCTCAACTGCCTTCATTGACACTTCTGACTCACGGGACAAGTTTAAAATACAAAATATCGGATGAAAGTATCGAATCCACAATCATCTTTACTGAACGTAGAATAGAATTATCTTACATCTTCAAAGAAGTAAACACCACTGTCCGAAGAAAGATGCTGATATATCTTGTTTCCATCATTGCATTTCTAAGAGAATCATATTCCATAAATTTCGGATCCATCTACCCCCACATAATAGACGCATTATCCAATATAAAGGAACTGGAATTCAAAAAACCTGACAACTCCCGCTACATGGAACGGATTGCCATACTGAACAACATAAATCTGAAATTATACCATAAGACTGCCGAATTAACCAACATCTCTACTACCTTGCAAAAATCATTAGCTGATTATGTATCTGCCTGCTATAAAATCATAAACAGCATGAACTACAACTACGATGAAGTTGAAGCATACTTAAAATCCACAATAAATCTAGCCGAACCTTTCCTAAAAACTTTTTATGGAGAATACAAAAATTGGTGCAAGAATGAACACTGACAAATATTTGCTTATTGCTATATCTCTCATCTCTTTCTCGATTATCCAGTATAAACCTCTAATAAAATCCGGATTCCTATATATCGACGTCGGAGTCATATTCTTTATACTGATAAGATACCTATCCGATTATAGATATTCAAAAAGCAGGATAATAATAAGCCATAACGAAAGCACAGCAATCCAGAATAAACTAACGCTCACAAAAGCCGATGTATTAACCTATATAAATACAGCAAACAAAAACCTCCAAAAAAAGATATCCGGTAAAAATCTTCCTATGGACCTTGATGATTTGACATATTATATAACATCAATCTCCAATCATGTCAATGACTTCTATGGACTAAAGGAAGAATTAGAATATATCCTAATCAGACTAAACAGAGAGGAAGAAATCCGATTCATAAACGGTATAATACTAAAAAATAAAAATTTTTTGAAGAATGCCCTATACCGTACAATATACAATCGCATAATACTCGGAGAAAAGCTTCTGATCCCGAAAGATGGCGATGATTTGCTATCATCTAACAATTTCATAATGCCTGTCTTCGGATCTGGCGTATATCTTTTCCGTACGAAAACGCAGGCAAAAATGATAATATTTGGAAACAGGCAAAAGCGGCATGTCCTAAGAAAGATAAAATCCTTCTCTTCCGGCGGTTCGCTCATGCTCAATTCTATTATCTGCAATAAGGTGTTACTATATCAAATATATTAGAAGGAATGATAAGCATCGGTCTGCTCATAAACCTAATCGTGATAAGCGTCTATAACATGTCTTTGATTCTTAAATCAAAAACCCAGACATATCCCGAAATCTACAGAATAAAAAAAACCATAATCTCTATTGCGGTAATCACAATAATACTCCTATATCTGTATGTTGGTGAAATAAATGCTTGATAGGATCAAACGTCTGAATTCCAAGAACAAGTACCACCTGTCCATCCTGTCAATAGAACTTTCGATATTCCTTCTTTTTATTCTTATATCTCTCAAACTTCTATTGAAACTAACCGGAATATATTCCGTGAAGATCGCATACGCCCCTTATCTATTCCTGTTTTCATTAATTCTCTCTTTCGCATATCTCTATCATACCAGCAACAAGACAGAAACCAAACATCAATATCTGATCATGTCGAGCATTCTTCTTATGTCTATAGTTTTAGTGGTCTTATGGAAATAGAAGCATTCAGAATAAAAGCAATCCCAAATCAGCCAATAAATCTAGAAGCATTTCTGAATATTCTTGGAAAAGACAGATTCATGCTCATATATGACACAAAAACAAAATACACCTACTTTTATACGGAACAGCAGACTATCCGGAAAAACATAAAAAATCTGGAAAATGTCATAATAGGACTCAGCTTTAAAAAATCTCCTTCAATACTAAGATTTGACGGATCTTCAGTAGTTTATACTCCATACACCAGGACAGAACATTTGGAGGAATATATATTTTTCGATATATTCGATGTATTGAATGATGTTGGGCTTGTATGCATACTGTTCCTGCCCCAAAATGAAAACAAGATAACAGCAGTGAGGCAGGAAGTGGAAAAACTCCTCACAGGATTCGAAGTGAGAAAAAGTTCAGTGATACAAAAATCCAAAACAACGAATGTGTCTCTTCAATATGACATATTCCAGGATTCAGACGATTCAATAGTATTAACTGACATATTGGAATCTATAAATGCATCAATAACAAAAAACGGAATAGCATACAAAACCCTTATTCTTGCTCCAGACAATTCTGATATATACGATTATATAAAATCACGGATAATCATTCTTGATTCAAAACCTATGAATCTGGACAACATAAAAAACATGCTGGAGCATCTAGACAAAATAAAAGCGTTCAGTACAGGACCGAACATATCAAAACGATTCTTTGGCATATACGGGAATGACAGGGTGGAATACATAATACCTACAATCTATCCCAAGACTAATGGAGATATACATATAGGCAACTACGTGAAAAACGCTTCAAAGATAACTTCCGATAAAGTTATGATCGAGAGCGATATCTTCAATCTTGGCTGCATAATAGGAGGTATGCCGGGATCCGGCAAAACCAGGGAGGCGATGGCAATAATCGATCACCTGCTCTCCAACCAGAACCATAGACCCCATGTAGTGATTCTTGCTTCAACCGATGAATGGGATACTTTCGCAAATGATCACGGCATGTATCTGATAAAGGTACAAAAGGATAAAATACCAATAAACTTCTTTAGATGTCCTGCCGGAGCTGACATCTCCAAATTCTATTCCGACCTGAGTCTTATACTTTCAGCAGCAGCTACTGCTGGACCATACAGGGATCCTATTGAAAAATGCCTCTTGAATGCTTTCAGGAGAGCATACAAACACACAAAAACCCCCAATCCTTCGATCGTTTTCGATGAAATAAACGAGTCTATAATAAAACTGCATGCCAAACGCACTAATACCGGAGTGAGATATACAAAACACGGAGAGAACATAAAATCTTCATTGGAAGGACTGCTGGAGATACTCACGAAGAGAGAATACTCGGAGACCGATGGGATACAGATAGAAGATATGATCAGAGACGGAGTGGTATTCAATATATCCAATTCCGGAGTAAACACACAATCTTACATATACTCCCTGCTCCTGACCCAGATATATACAGTATCATCACAGTTTGACAACGAAGGATACGACAAGCTAAGGATGCTCATATGTGTAGAGGAAGCGCAGACAATATTTAAGGATTCCAAATCTCCCACAATAGAAGACATAAAACATAGAATACAAGATTTCCGTAAAAAAGGTATAGGACTGATGCTTTTGACACACAATGCAATGGACATAGATCCTTCTATAAGGAGATTATGCCAGATAAAACTATACTTCAAACAGGCGCCAGATATAGCCCCGATCATTGCGAAGGATCTCATATTCACATATTCCGAAGAAGATGAGATAGCAAAGAAAATACGCCATCTGGATTCCAGGATCGCAGCGTTGAATTATGTATCCAATTCATATGAGAAGGAAAGCAGAATAACACATGATACCATATTCATAATGACAAAACAATACAATCATCTGTTCAAGGGATCTAACGATAAAATCTCATGTTATGCGTCTGCAAACAACTTAAGCATATCAAAAAACATGCTGGTTTCCCTAAACTTCTCATATTCTGAAAATATACAAAAACTTCCTGAAAGAATATCAAGAATAAGATCGATAAGGATAAACTATCTCAACGAACCCATAATAGAAAAAGACATAGCATCAAATCCTACTGATGTATCATTGATGCAACATAGGATCTATACCTTAGAAATATTGGACGATAAATCAAAAACCATCAAATCATTAAAATTTATTCCAAAGAAGAACATACAGATAAAGCTTCCATAAAACTTGCAGGTCAACTCCAGAAACCTTTTTTCTGTTTGACATTTTTGTCCAATTCTCCGAACCTATCAACCAATTCTTTCTGCTCTTTAGTCAGATGTTTCGGGATATCCACATAGACCTCTATTATCTCATCTCCATATCTGTTGCTGTTGAAATGCGGCATGCCTTCCCCTTTCATAATCAATCTTGAATTCGGTTGCGTCCCTTCTTCTATAGTCACATTCTTCCTACCCTTGATTGTGACTACCTCGACTTCACCACCGCGTATCGCGAAATAAAAAGGTATATGCAATCCGTAATGCAGATCATCTCCATCCCTAACCAGATTGGGATCATTCTTCACATTTATAAGCAATTCCATATCTCCGCTCCCTTCTCTTCCATGGTCACCCATACCCCTGACCAAAAGCCGCATCTCGTTTCTGACCCCTTTAGGTATCTGTATATCTATAGGGTCCGTTTTTAGCATCCCGCCAGTGCCTTTGCAAACACTGCATAATTTTTCTGGTATCCTCCCGCTTCCTCCGCATCTATCGCAGGAAGATACTGTCTGAATGATTCCAAAAGGGGTCCTTCTCATACTCTTTACTTGACCATTTCCATTGCAAGAATTACATTTCTTGTATCCATTTCCTGGTTCAATCCCGCTTCCTCCGCATTTTTTACATTCTGCTATATGCCTTATATTGATAACTTTCGTAACTCCCTCATACGCCTCTTTCAAAGTTACAGTCACAGACTCCCGTATGCTGCTCCCAATGTCCTCCTGTCCTTGTCCCATTCCAAAAAGGTTTTCAAATATGCTTCCGCCAAACCCTCCGGCTCCCCCCACATCAAATCCCATATTATGGAATATGTCCTCAAAATTAACTCCGCTGAAGATGTCTTCTTCACTATATCTCTGATTGAACTGATCCGGTCCATAGGTATCATACTGCTTCCTCTTGTTGGAATCGCTAAGCACAGCATAGGCTTCGTTTATCTCTTTAAAAAGCTTGTCCGCTCCGGTCTCCTTATTCCTGTCTGGGTGATACTGCATCGCCAATTTTCTATAAGCTTTCTTTATCTCCGTCTCGCTGGCGTTCTTACCGACTCCTAATACCTCATAATAATCCTTTGCCATGGAATCCTACTAACATTTTTTATTCTGGCTTTGATTCTGCATCTGCAGCTTTTCCATCATCCTCAGGATTCTTATTGTCATCACTGGAGCTCCCCTCCTTTGGATTGCTGCCAGCATCGGTCTGGTCCTTCCCAGGATTGCTGCCAGCATTAGAGCTCCCCTCCTTTGGATTGCTGCCACCATCGGTCTGGTCCTTCCCAGGATTTTCTGATTGATTGGCATCCTTGCTCATCTTGAACCCTACGTTAGTCAATATGCTCTTCAATTCATCGCTAACTTTCTTTATGTTTTCTATCTCCTCCCCTTTTACCAAGTCTTCCAAGGATTTCTTTGACTCGTCAATCCTCTTCTTGTCTTCCTCGGATATCTTGTCCTTGAATTCGTCCATTGTCTTTTCCGCTGTGTATACCATTGACTCCGCATTGTTCTTGATATCTATGTTATCTTTTGTCTTCTTGTCTTCTTCGGCAAACTTCTTGGCCTCATTAATCTTCTTTTCTATCTCTTCACTACTCATCTTATGCGGCGCCACTATATCCATGCTCTGGCTCTTTTCGGTTTTCTTGTCTTTTGCAATCACATGCAATATGCCGTTTGCATCTATATCAAATGTCACCTCTACCTGCGGCGTCCCTCTCTTTTCCGGAGGTATGCCTGTCAATGTGAATCGTCCCAAGTCTATATTGTCCTTCACCAAAGGCCGTTCGCCTTGTATTATATGTATGTCTACACTCGTCTGCAGATCTGCAGCAGTTGTGAATATCTGCGATTTCTTTATCGGCAATGTGGTATTTTTCTCTATTATTGGTGTTGCGACTCCTCCCAATGTCTCTATACTTAAAGATAATGGGGTGACGTCCAATAGCAGTATGTCTCTTACATCACCGCTTATTATCCCGCCCTGTATCGCTGCTCCCAAAGCAACAGCCTCCATAGGATCAACTCCTCTTTCTATCTTCTTTCCAAGAAGCTGTTCTATATATCTCTGCACTATAGGCATTCTCGTGGGTCCGCCTACCATTATTATCTTGTCTATATTGTCTGGTTCGAGTTTCGCGTCCGACAATACCTGTTTTATCGGGCCGGATGTCTTCTCTATCACCGGCATTACCAGACTCTCTAATTTTGCTCTGGTCAAGGTATGCGTGAAATGGACAGGCTGCCCATTCTTCTGGGCCATGAAAGGCAGGTTTATTTCAGTATTCATTACGCTTGACAACTCTATCTTTGCCTTCTCGGCCGCTTCCTTAATCCTTTGCACAGCTTGATTGTCCTTTCCCACATCAATTCCTATCTGTTTCTTGACCTCTTCAAGCAGGAAGTCCACCAATATCTTGTCCATATCCATACCTCCAAGGTTCGTATCTCCGCTTGTTGATTTAACCTCGAACACTCCATCTCCGAAGTCCATCATAGTCACATCAAGAGTTCCGCCTCCAAAGTCAAACACGAGAATTTTCATCTCGCTTCCGGATTTGTTTATTCCATATGCAAGACATGCTGCTGTAGGTTCATTCACAAGCCTGACAACTTCCAGACCGGCGATCTCACCAGCGTCTTTCGTAGCCTGCCTCTGATTGTCATCAAAATATGCAGGTACGGTTATAACGACTTTCTTGACTTCATCCCCTAAGAATAACTCTGCATCCTTCTTTATCTTCTGAAGCAGCATTGCTGATAGTTCCTGCGGGGTGTACATATTGCCGAATATGTCATACTTATAATCACTTCCCATCTTCCTTTTGAATGTGGAGACTGTCCCGTTCGGGTTGGCTACAGTCTGTCTTTTTGCCGGCTCGCCTACAAGCCTCTGTCCGTCTTTTGTAAATGCAACATAGCTTGGAAATGCTTTTCCATACAAGGAAGCTCCTTCGCTACTTGGTATTATCGTTGGTCTGCCTCCCTCCAGCGTAGCAGCTGCAGAGTTAGATGTTCCCAAATCTATTCCTATTATTTTCATATATTTCACCTAATTAGTACAATTAATCATTATTCTCCTCTTTGTTCTTTCCGGCAATTATAACGGATGCCGGCCTGATAACCCTCTCATTGAGCCTATATCCTTTTTTTATTACTTCAAGTATACTTCCCTCTTCTTTATCGCTTTCTTTGACCATTATTATATCATGTAAATTTGGATCAAATTCAATGTCTGTCTTTATGATATTGACTCCAAAACGTTTTAGTGCATCATTCAAATTTGTGTATATCATCTCCAATCCTCTTATGATCACATTCAATTCCGGACTCTTACTGCTATTCTCTGTTGATATGAGCGCAAGCTCAAATTCATCCATGACCGACAATATGTCCTTTATAACTTCCATCTTTCCATTGTCATTTGCTCTTGCGATATCACTCTGCGATCTCTTTTTGTAATTATCAAATTCCGCTGTTAATCTTAATATCCTGTCTTCAACTTCTCCGTATCTTTTCTTCAAATCATCATAATCTTCCGCATCTTCCTTGTCTTCAGCAACAGCCGCATATACCTCTTTGCTGTCATCTATTTCCTCATCGGATCCATTCTTTTCCATATCCCTTCTTCCGGCTCCTTCATCAAAATTTTCATCTTCCATAAAATCATCTTCTATCCCTATACAATAATGCTTTTGTCTTAGCTAACGTGCTGTCTATGAGTCTGTCAAACTCCTTTGCGACGTTAAGCATCTTCATGAATTCCCGATCTATGTCATAATTTATCTCTTCTATCACTTTTGACATATCATTCGCTCTCAAATAATATCTATGCCCGCGCCTTACAATCATACCTAAATCCATGAACCTGTTGAGATGGTAGATCAATGTGCTCTGCGGTATCTTCGGTTCTATCTTCAATTCCGTGCTGGAGATTCCTCTTCCCTCCTTCGCCGCATAAATAAAATTTATCAATATCTGTCCTTCGACATCCCTGCCCTTCTTTGATCCTTTCTCCTCCAATCCAAATACCATACAAAACCATTTTAGTAAAGCCTTCGGATCATTATAATCTGGCCTTCCAACAGATCTTATTGTAATCTCTTTCATGTAACATATTATAGACCGAAACATTTAAATAATTTTCTATCTAACTTTATATTAATTGATTAAAACAAATAAAAGTTGATTAAAACAATAATAAGTTGGATGTAAAATAATAAAAATTGCCAAGATTATCAAATAAACAATACGAACTAACATGATAACCTATAGGTCTATCCGCACATCTTCTTACTATAAACTCCAATAGATTAAACATATCTACATGGTAAAAATTATTCGTAGAGCAAGAATACTACGACTTTTAAGTCGTAGATGAATTGCAGATTACAATAACTCAATAACCATAGTTTTCAGAACAGAAAAACTGGCAGATCGAAAACTGCAATCAAAACATGCAAAAATCTTGTAACTATGCGGCCGAACACGCCAAAGTTTT